>CAMOLN010000106.1 GCA_946618745.1 uncultured Alphaproteobacteria bacterium
GGATTGGCGAGTGCAGTTGAGAATATTGATCCGGTGATTGAGTTGATACGCACGGCTCCTACACCGCAAGATGCTAAAGATGCTTTGCTTGCTAAGGCTTGGCCGGCAGGTGAAGTTGAAACTTTGGTAAAACTGATTGATGAGCCGGATCGAAAGGTTGAAAACGGCACTTATCGCTTGTCGGAAGCGCAGGCAAAAGCAATTTTGGATTTGCGTTTGCAAAGATTGACCGGATTGGAGCGCGATAAGATTCATGAAGAATTGCGCGATTTGGGCGAGGCAATCAAAGAGTGTTTGTCGATTTTGAGCTCACGCGAAAAACTTTATGGAATTATGCGTGATGAATTGGTTGCGGTTAAAGATGAATACGGTAATCCGCGCCGCACCAAGATTGAAGATTTGGAGTATGAAAGCTCGGATGTCGAATCGTTGATTCAACGTGAGGAAATGGTAGTTACCGTGACCGAGGCCGGTTATATCAAACGCGTGCCGTTGAATGCTTATCGGGCACAAAAACGCGGCGGTAAAGGCAAGGCCGGTATGGCGACCAAAGATGAGGATTTTGTAACAAGATTGTTTGTGGCAAGCACTCATACGCCGGTATTGTTCTTCTCGTCTAAAGGTTTGGTTTATAAGATGAAGGTTTATAAGCTGCCTTTGGGCTCGCCGACCTCGAAGGGTAAGCCGTTTATCAATTTGTTACCGTTAGATGCGGGAGAAAATATTACGACAATTATGAAGTTGCCGGAGAATGAGGCAGAGTGCAAAGATTTGTCGATTATGTTTGCAACCGCATCGGGTAATGTTCGTCGCAACTCGTTGATGGATTTTGTTAATGTTCAATCCAACGGTAAGATTGCGATGAAGTTGGATGAGGGCGATAAACTTATCAATGTGAGAATCTGCACAGATAAAGATGATGTTATGTTGGCGGCTAAATCAGGTAAGTGCATAAGATTTCCGGTAACAGAAGTCAGAGTATTTGTCGGACGTAATTCAACCGGCGTGCGCGGTATTAAGCTCAATGATAAAGATGAAGTTGTTTCGATGTCTATTCTGGAACATGGCGAAGCCACTTCGGAAGAGCGAGAGGCTTATTTGAAGATGAAACGTCAGATGTCGGGTGAAGAATTGAGTGACGGAGCAACTTTGTTACCGATGGATAAATTTGAGGCAATGAAAGCCACAGAACAGTTTATTCTTTCAGTTACCACTACGGGATACGGCAAACGTTCGTCATCTTATGAATATCGCGTAACCGGCAGAGGCGGACAAGGTATTGCCAATATGGAAATGTCGGCACGCAATAAAGAAATTGCCAGCTCGTTCCCAATTGAGGACAATAACCAGATTATGATGGTAACCGACCAAGGTCAGCTGATCAGAATGCCGGTTGAGGATATCCGAATCGCAGGGCGTAAGACACAAGGGGTTATCTTGTTCAGATTATCAAACGGCGAAAAAGTGGTTTCAGTAACCAAATTGGAGGCTGATGCCGAAGATGAGGAAGAGTTGGAAGCTCAAGAAGGTTCGGAAGTTTTGGGTGATAATGTTCCCGAAATGGCAGAAGAATCGGAGGTCAGTGAGCCAGAAGTGGTTGAAAACGACGAAGAATAATCGTTGAAAATCAATAAGAAAAGCACTTAATTTTAAATTAGGTGCTTTTTTTATTTGACAAAATGGACTTTGACCTTTATTCTTTATTCTCAAAATTATTTTTATTAACTTATTAATTATTAAATTTAAAAAAAATGAAGAAAGAAAAAGAAAACGGCATAATCGCCGAGGGAATATATGTTCCCTATTTCGAAAAACATTTGGGGGGGAGAAATTCTAACCCCAATGATGCGTTGGCCCAGTTGGCTCAGAACGAGGCCTTGTTAGGACTGCGTATAGCAACCGTCACCTATGATATAAAAATCGGCAGGTTTTCACGTTCAGCGTGGGAGAACTACAAGCGTGGCTCATTGCCGAAGATGGTGAGGTATGACTACTACCCGTTGCGGCGGAATCAGAGTATGTGTGACGCTCTTGATGGCAGTCCAAGTCATTATTTTTGGGATGTCTTCTGGAATGTAACAACCGGCGAGGATCCCGATGTTATTGGAATCGTAGTGCAGAAAGTTGAGATTGCGCCGACCGGAGAAGAACTCCGGTATGAAGAGCCGTTCATTTTGAAGGCATTCGGACAGCCATGTGACGAGGGAGAGATCCCAATGCCGGCAGGCCTGCAGAGCAGCCGAATTAAGTAGGTTCCTGCCAAAGCAAAACAAAACCCCCTTAGCAATCGTGAAGATTGCAAGGGGGTTTTTAAATGAATTTATCTAGTCCCCATCATAAGCACGTGCTTTAGCAGCCAAACGTTCTATCGGTTCTAAGTTACGATCATGTGTTCTGGCTTTGGCAATATCTCGCACCTTCTTATCTTCTTCAGGAGAACCAACAGGTGCAAATATGTTAACATCCTTATATATAGTATTTAGCAAATCATTTTTATTCATATCATCAAAGCTTGATTTCCAATCGGGATGGAGGGTGCGAAATTTGTTAAATTCAGTTAAAATACGTGGAGATAGTTCTTTTAGTTTTTCTTGATTTTCTTTGGTTGCAAATCGTGAATGAGAAAATTGTATTGTGCCGTTTTCAATGAACATTGGGGCCAACACATCTTCAAAAGAATCATCACTACTGGCAGCTTTGCGCAAATTAATCATGTAAGAATGTGCAAGCTCGGCATCTTGCGGAGTTGCAATAGCAAAGTCAAAATGCATTTTACCATCTTTGTTTTGAGTTACAACTGCTCGGTATATATCAGCCATGGTTAGTGTCCTTTATTGTAGGTTAAAATTGGAAAGAGTATACCACATTTTTTTGTCCAGAACAAGTGATTTTTATATAAAAAATCCGCCTTTGACAGTAAAGGCGGAAATATACCTGAAAAATTAGCGTGTTAAGGTTTTGTATCTGGTGCGGTGGGGTTTAACCGCATCTTCACCAAGGCGGCGAATCTTGTCTTTTTCATAATCTTCAAAGTTGCCTTCAAACCACTCAACATGGCCGTTGTCTTCATAAGCCAAGATGTGAGTCGCCAGACGATCCAAAAACCAACGGTCGTGCGAAGTTACCAAAACACAGCCGGGATAGTTCATAATACCTTCTTCCAGTGAGCGCAGAGTATCAACGTCCAAGTCATTGGTCGGCTCGTCGAGCAGAATAACGTTGGCACCTTTTTTGAGCATTTTGGCCAAGTGAACACGGTTGCGCTCACCTCCGGAAAGTTGTCCGACTTTCTTTTGTTGGTCAGAGCCTTTGAAATTGAATTGTCCGACATAAGCACGGGAGGGGACTTCGGCTTTGCCTAAAGTGACCATATCCAAGCCATCGGAAATCTCTTCCCAAACGTTTTTGTTGGGATCAAGCTCATCACGGGTTTGGTCAACATAGCCCAAATCAACGGTGTCGCCGAGGCGAATCGTGCCCGAATCGGGTTTTTCCTGACCGGTAATCATACGGAAAAGAGTGGTTTTGCCGGCGCCGTTAGGTCCGATAATGCCGACGATTGCTCCCTTGGGGATACGGAAAGACAAATCATCAATCAAAATTCTATCACCATAGCCTTTGGTGAGATGTTCGGCTTCAATAACCAAATCACCCAAACGTTCGGTCATCGGGATAGTGATGTTGGCAGTGGTGATTTTTTCTTTTTGGGCTTGATTAAGCAATTCGTCATAAGCACTGATACGAGCTTTGGACTTGGCTTGACGAGCTTTGGGGTTCTTTTGAATCCACTCTAATTCATTGGCAAGGATACGCTGGCGGGCGGTTTCTTCACGAGCTTCCTGCTCAAGGCGTTTTTGTTTTTGTTGCAGCCATGATGAATAATTGCCCTCATAAGGAATACCTTGTCCGCGGTCGAGTTCCAGAATCCAGCCGGTTACGTTGTCTAAGAAATAACGGTCGTGAGTAACCATAACCACAGTGCCTTTATAGTCCTTGAGGTGGTGTTCGAGCCAGGCAACCGACTCGGCATCCAGGTGGTTGGTAGGTTCGTCTAAAAGCAACATATCAGGTTGTTGTAATAACAAGCGGCACAAAGCGACGCGACGTTTTTCACCGCCGGAAAGTTTGGTAACATCGGCATCAGAAGGAGGACAGCGCAAGGCATCCATGGCAATTTCAATGGTGCGTTCCAAATCCCAACCGTTGCAAGCGTCAATTTTTTCTTGTAATTCGGCTTGTTCTTCAATCAGGGCATTCATTTCGTCATCAGTGAGTTCTTCGGCAAAACGGGCAGAAACTTCTTCGTATTTTTTGAGGAGGTCGCGAGTTTCGCCCAAGCCGTCCATGATATTTTCCATAACATTTTTAGACGGGTCTAATTTAGGTTCTTGTTCGAGATAGCCTACTTTTATGCCCTCGGCGGCCCATGCTTCACCGTTAAACTCCTTGTCAACACCGGCCATAATTTTCAAAAGTGTCGATTTACCGGCGCCATTGACACCGAGCACACCGATTTTAGCCCCCGGCAAAAAGGATAGGGTAATATTTTTAAACAATTCTCGTCCACCGGGCAAAACCTTGGTTAAATTTTGCATTACAAAAACATACTGGTAGGCGGGCATTTTTCACTCCTTTATTAAAA
>CAMOLN010000107.1 GCA_946618745.1 uncultured Alphaproteobacteria bacterium
ATAACGTTTCAAAAATTTATTTAATGCGATTTCCCATTTTTCCATTTTACCAATTTCCTATATATTTTGTCGTCCGCTATTTACAATATTTTGTTCTATCTTTTGTTGTTCAATTGGTTTATCCCAACGCAGCTGTGCTTGCCTTTTTATATAATCTTTATAAGTTTCCAAAAGTGCTTCATTTGAACAATCTTGTTGGGCACTCACGGTAAACAATCCGCTTATTTCAGGATTTTCTAGCCAAACTGCTACTTTTTTATTATCTTGACCGGCTTGGATTGTTGCTTGCCTAAAAATATCAAAAGTCATTCCAAAACGTTGTCCGCGATAAGGTTCAACCCCTGATTTTGTTAATCTCACGTCAGCATAACATATCTCCGGAGTACAAGCCCCGTATTTATCAATTATTTTTTTATCATATCCGGGAAGATTAAATCTATCAAATTCCTCGTCTCTTTTTTGCTCATCAACAGATTTGCTGTCCCAACGTAAATCATCTTGATTTTCTATATAATAATTAAATTCATCAGTAGTCGCTCCTTGCTTTGGAGCTATAACAAAAAGTCCCTTTATTTTATTACTGTCAAAATAAACTGCTACATAAGAGTCACTGTCAACGGCTTGTTGTTGAGCTTTGGCAAAAACATCAACATCCTTATTATTTTGTTGCGCGATGAAACGATCAATCCCCAGCCTTTTCAAACGTTTCATGGCATAAACCACTTTATCATCTGAAGTGCCTAGCAAATGAAATGTATTTAATTTATCTTGTACTGCGTTTGTCAATTTTATCGTCGGTAGTAATTAGTCCATAATTCGACAGTATAAAATTAAAATAGCTAATAGTTAGTTAAAATAGAAAATTTTGCTTTGCAAATATCAAATTAATTGCTTATTGGGTTTTATGGCTCTAAAATCAAAGATTAGTAAATTAATCTTTTCCAAAAATTTTATCAGATATTCTTTTTTCTATTCTCTTTACTCGCACAGGTATCTTCTTGTCTTTAAATTTTGTTCCCAATGTTCTATCAACAAGGGCCGCTAATTTATAACGAACTTTTGATTGTTTACACCTAAGTAAAGCATCCACATAGGAAGCATGACGATTGCGAATATCATCAAATAGTTGCTGTCTGTCCTTCAAATCAGGAATCTCGTGATGTTTATAAAGTTGGGCTACTTCTTCCAGATCTACCCGAACTCCATATTTATCGCACCAATCTTTTAATCCGAAATGAAAAGGATTATTTCCCGGAGTTGAGATAGTTGCTCCCATTTTATCAATTCCTAAAAGATTAATATCTTTAACTCCGGCATTTTTTAGAACTATTGATACATTAGTTGCACAATTATTTAAGAAAAGATCATATTTATCTTTTCCGTGTCTTATATTTTGCTTATCCATCTCGCGGATCAGTTTTTTAGGATTAATACCTATTTGACTCGGATATACAAAGTAATATCTTGCATAATCTTGATATTCCGGGTACAGTGGCCGCATATTTGTTTCTTTGCTGCGGCGATTTATAACCCGATCTTTATATTGCATACATACATGCCCGACAGGAGATGCTCCTTCTAGTGGTATAATCAATATTAAAATAGGCTCTTCAGCCATTAAATCCAAATCGCCTTTTTCATTTTTGGGAATACGTGATGAAACATCTCCGTTGGGACGGATAACTTGCCCTGTTTTCTTAAATTCTTCTTCTGGTGTCATTCCTGAGTTAAAATTACGCCTTACACCTTGTTTATCAATATATTGGGGAACGCTCATTAGCTGTGCAATTCTGTTTGCATCCTCCGGAGTATTTGCAATAATTTTAGGTAATCCCCAATGATAAGGATTCAATCGCGAATGTCTGTAAGCCTTAAATAACTTGGATGTTTTTATCGCCATCCAAATTTTTTTCAAAGTTCGAAATTTTGTTCTTTGCGGATCATAAACTGTCGGCCTGCCATAGCGCGTTTCTTTAAATTCAGTCGATTTATTAATATGTTCATCAACAGATTCCTCAACAGGCTCACCAACAGGTTCATCAAAATCATATTCGGTAGGTATACTCGCTTGCGGTATAAGCGATGTCAGAGAAGACTCTTCTTGGTCTTTAATTTGCTTATAATTTTCTTCTACTTCCGGAGACAAAATGATACCTTTATTTTTTGCTGCTTCAAGATGTTCTAAATATAAAGCAGTTGTAGAAACAGGTATTCTCCAGTGATCATTTCTTGCACATTCTAATTTATCTGTTTGTCAGGTAAGTTTGTGCCATCGACCATATTCGGCAATATCATATTCACTATATCCTCTCAAACGGCTAAAAGCTCGCCAATCTTTTTCATGCAAGGCCTCTTCTTGTTCCGACATAGCCACATACCCGTTTTTATGAGGATCTAAATGCCCTTGAGCTTCTTTTTTCTCCATAATTGGCAAAAGATACATATATTCATCATAAAAACTACTATATGTCATTTCATAGACATCAGGTCTGTTCTCCCAATATTCCTTAGTATATTCCATGTCACTTTTCCTGTAAAATTGGTATCAAAACACCTAATATAACTACAATATTAACACATATTTTAATTTTAGTCTAGTAGTATTTATATAATGATAAAAAATCAAAACTTTTATTATAAATAAAAAACAACGTTGATTATCTCCAGCAAGATTTTTTCTAATCCGAAATTTAAGGTTCGATATAAAAAACGTTGACAATTTTAGCAATCGATATTAAAAAAAATACAATTTTTATTATTGTTTAACTTAAATATTATTAACCATGACAATTGAAATTAATCCTTATTTCCTTTTAGGAGAGATTTTCTTGACCGGGGCTGTGGTATGTCTGCTATGTGCATATTGCCGTGCTTGGTTTGAGGGGAAACGAAGCTTTTGGCGCTTTTTTGTTACAAAAATTTCCCATGATGACCCGGAGCTACAAGGCTGGGTGCGTGGATTCTTTTTAGGGGGAATGATTCTTGCCCTTATTGGGGCAATTATTGTCACTCTAAATGATCCATTAATTCCAAAACAAAGTGTTATAAAGTTTCTCTACGCACTTTACTGTATAGTGATTGCCTGGGTTTTTGCTAAAGCCGTTTTATTGGCGGCCATCATTGTCCATAAAATAGGGCAGTGGATTAAAGGCACACCTAAAGAACAAAACCTCGCCGATTAGAGCGAGGTTTTGTTTTAACTTTTGGTTCATTTTACTTTCCCCGTATTTTGATCATCAGATAATATGCCAAACCCGATACAAGATATCCGTCCAATGCCGGTATCGTAAGCGCAACTCCGGTATATACCAATGCTATATGCATCCAACCTAAAGTTTTTTCATGCGGCACGGCTTGTCTTTCAAAATCGTTCATAGTCCACTCCTCTATATGAATCTTTTTCGTTAAAATAAATTTGGGCAAAATTATTTATAACTTGCTTTACTTCTTTCATTGTTGCACAAACGGCAATAACTCCTGCATCATGGCATTTTTTTCGATATTCAGGTGTATCGTTTCCCTCTGCGCCCACAAAGGCGATACTTCTCATTCCGGCAGCCTTAGCCGCGGCAAAATCATTTAAGCTGTCACCGATAACCAGACAATCCTCGTGTTTATATCCTTTTGTTTTTGCAGCCAACAAAAATATATCCGGAGCCGGTTTACCATGTTTCACCATATCCACGGTAAAATAATCATCAGGAGACATATATTTTTCGATCCACTTAAATTGTGTCATTTTCCAAGCGTGTTGTTCTTTAGTGGCTCCGGTAGCAATACAATGAGCAAAACGATTATCACTCATAACATCTTCAACGCCCTCAATCGGTTGCATAAAATGCCTTCCTTTATAAACTTCACCTTCATCAATTTTTTGCATAAAATCAGCATCCAATTTAAGCGAAGGAAAATATTTTTCTAAATTTATTTTTTTATTTTTATCGGCAATACCAACAAGAAGATTTAACTTTTCTTCTTCGGAAAGAGAGATGTTTTTTTCTTTTTTTAATGTTTCCAGCCAAACAGAAACCCATAGTTTTTCACTATCGGCAATAACCCCGTCAAAATCCCAAATGATTAATTTTTTCATATTCATATTTCCACGACATAAATCTTGTATTACAAAATCAAATAATAGTCAATATCTCACCATTTAAAAAGCCTCCGCAAGGGAAGCTTTTTAAATTGTGCGCGCCACGATGAGATTATCGGACTAATCCACTATTCATAGTATTAGATGGTAACATTAAATTATGTGAAACATTATATTCTTTCCCATTATAAGTTAAAGCTTTTACTAAAGGAGAATTTTTAAATTCAGAATAGTCAACTATTTCAAATTTATCATTTAAAACTCCGCTATTTTTTAACTGAAATAATTGCTCAACTTTTTTTGTAACATCTTCAGAAGCAATAGATCTTTCTTGAGAAAAGAGACGTTCACCGCATTTGATACAATCATCAATATACAGAAAATGATTAACAAAATTATGCCCTATAACTTCATCTCCTGGAAGGGTTTTTTTAAGCGCTTTCGCCAATAATTTAACAGCCGGAGCACATTTTTCGATTTCAGTATTAACATATTTATCCATCGCACGACCCAAATTTT
>CAMOLN010000108.1 GCA_946618745.1 uncultured Alphaproteobacteria bacterium
AGGCACCAAAAGGTGCCTTTCTAAAGAACCCCGGGTTTACCCGGGGATATCTATTGGCGCCAGCGGCGGGACTCGAACCCACTACCCACAGTTTAGGAAACTGTTGCTCTATCCAGATGAGCTACGCCGGCTTAATGCGGTTATTTTATAGCCGCATTATTTTTTATTGCAAGCAAGATTTTCTAAAAATTGAATTTGAATCTCGGCTAATTTTTCAACAGATGCAATATCAACATATTCGCCGGAGGCATGCATGCCTTCACCGGAGCCGGAATGCATGATAACGGTGGAACCGCGGACGGCAAATTCTCGAGCGTCGGTGGCACCGCCTTCATATTCAAATTTCAGTTTTTTAGCCAGGATCTTTTCTGCTAATTTTTTGTAGGCGAGGATGTGGGGATTTTTTTCATCCATTACAACAGGTGTGCTGGAAGAGACAATTTCATATTCGGCACCTTTGATCATGGTTTTATCTAAATTCTTTTTCAGATCAGAAAGTTTGGAAGTTTCAACCAAACGAACATCGCACAAGGCTTCGCAATAGTCAGAGATAATGTTGGCAACTTTACCGCCTTCGATTTTGGCAACATGGAGAGTATCAACCCATTTATTGCGAGGTTTTTTGCCGTTAAGATCATAAGCGGGATAAAATTTGCGGACATTTTCCAAGACCTTGAACATTAGTTCATTGGCATCAATACCATCCCAGGGCAGAGAGCCGTGAGCTTCTTTGCCATGAGTTTTAATTTTTACAAAGACGGGGTTTTTGCATTTGACGATAAGTTTGGTAATATCGCCGCCAACGTCATTATCCAGAACTACATCAGCTTTGATTTTGGCATATTTTTCCAGGAAAGCTCGAGTTCCTTTAGAGCCCTTTTCTTCATCAGAAGAAAGAATAATGCCGAATTTTAAGGGCAATTTATGCTCAATAACATATTGCATAGAGTTTAGGGCAACAGCGGCAAAAGATTTCATATCTAAAGAGCCTCGTCCGTATAGTTTTCCCGATTTGATTGTTGGTTTGAACATTTTATCATCAGCGGGAACAACATCGATATGACCTAAAGCAAGAGCATCTAAATCAAGAGAATTTTTGTTGCGGATAAAGATAACCGGAGCAGTGTCTTTTTGGGTAAAAATATCAACCTTTGCGCCGATTAAGGTCATCATATTTTTAATATAAGACATTGCTTGGTTAATTTCTTTAATATTACCGGTTTCGGTGCGGAACTTCATAAGTTCTTGGGCAATTTCAATTATTTTCATTTTTTACATCCTTTTTTACGATTTATTCACTTTATATTGAGATAATATGATAAAATGATAAAGAAAGATTTAATGAGGCTTTAGGATGAAAAGAATTTTGCTTATTTTGATTTTGGTAGCAGCAGTCGGAGTTTTGGTGGCGACGGCAAACGAAAATAAGGCCAGAGTACAGGGAGCCAATTCTGTGCCTCGTTTTGTATCATTGCGTTCAGATAAGGTTTATGCGCGTTCCGGTCCGGGGGTAAGATATCCGATAGAGTGGGTGTATACACAAAAGTCGGCTCCGGTGGAAGTAATTTCCGAATTTGAGGATTGGCGCAGAGTGCGTGATTGGCAAGGTTCAGAAAGTTGGATAAAGTCGCAGATGTTGAATCCTAAGCGCTTTATTAAAGTGATATCTTTGGGGGAAAATAATCTGTATGCCAAAGATAATTATAAATCGAAAGTTGTTGCCAGAATCGAGGACGGTGTTGTCGGAGAGTTGGAAAAATGTCCGGCAGAAAATGATTTTTGTTTGATTCAATTTAATCAATATCAAGGATGGATGCCGCGACAGAATTTGTATGGTGTTTATCCTAATGAAATTGTGGATTAAGGAGCCAATTCAAACAAGTCGGTGGGCAAATTGTTGGCTAAAACGAGGGTAATAATCAGCCAAACTACGGCATAGGTTTGCAGAGCGTTGCTGATGATTTTGTTTTGCAACGGTTTGAAATAATGTTGCGCACAATATTTAAATAAGCGGTTAAGCCCGAAGATAGCAAATATTATTATGAAAATTTGCGCGCCCAGACCGATTTCGGCTAATTGATTTTGTAACGGTTGAAGCATTTTGTATAACATGGCAAAAAATGCCAAATAAATAATTAGAGAAAAGCCAAATATATAACGCATTTTAATGTCTTGCTGCTGTTGCAATTTTTTTTGCGCTTGGACTGTTTCTGTTTTCATTTGTTCAACTTCAATGCCGCGCAAAGTTTCCGGCTCTTGTTTTTGTTTTTTTAATTCATCAATGTTGTGATTGAATTTATTTTCAATCATGCAGAGACCGCAACCTTTTGAAGTAAAATAAGCATGGTCAGGATTATTGTGGCATTTTTTCAGGCTATGCATTATTTTCCAAAGATGTTCTTGCCATTCAAAAGCAGAGGGACGTTGACAATCTTTGCAAAAAGCACGTTCAAACAGTTCCAAAGTTTCTTTATTGAAATATTGATGGATGCTGTAAGGATGAGGATATTGATATTGATCCGGCCAGAGCCCATAGGCGTAATGATATTGAGTAATACGTTCTTGGATAGTGAGCATGGGAGCGTCTTTGTCTTTGGGAGTTCCGGAAAAGGGATGAATACCATTGTTGAGTAAACGGAATATAACAACAGCTAAAGCGAATAAATCTTGTTCTTCGCCCATTTCATCACAATTTAAATTCATGCCTTCGGGATAAATATATTCTTCGGAAACAAATTCGGCAGGATAGCGAGCATTTTCGCCTTTGATGGAAAAACCGTCACAATCAACCATGGCAACCAACATATTTTCCTTGTAAAGATAAATATTAGATGGTTTAAGATCAATAATATAGTGCCCGCATTTATGCAAAGCATTTATCATTAAAGCGACATTGTAAGCGGCAAAAACGCGGTAAGCATAGTTTTCGGATAATCCAAGCTTTTTACGGACGGCTTTTTGCATAAAGTGGTCCAGCGATACAGCTTGGTTCATATCAATAAGCGGCATAACATAGCCGACGCAAAAGCCTTTTTCGTCATCAAGTAAAGCTTCTGGCCAAGCTATTTGAATGAAATCAGTTCCGTTAACCGAAGTTGATAAAAAGTCAGGTTTGTTCAAAAGCATAGCCTGAAGTTTTTGACGATTTGAAGCAGATTTTTCGGTATTATGAAATATTTTAGCAACATAGCCCGGAGCATTATCAACTAAATAAATTTTACCGGAAGCACCACCTTTATTTATCATTTGGCCTAAGATGATTTTGCCGCTACGACCATCGGAATAGACTGCATTGTAAATTTGTGTTTGCTCGGGCATTTTAAGCTACCTTTATCCATACCAATGTTTTGTCATCAGGATTGAGCTTTTGAGCGCGGGGAGTATTAAGAGTGTTAGTTAAGGCTTTGGCAGCTTTGGAACAATCAGGTTCGGCAAGTAAAAAATTATTGATGGGAATAATGAATTTTTTTTCGATATTTTGAAAATCAGGTTGAAAGGCAAAAGAGGTAACGCCGTCAGACATTAAAAATAAAACTTCAGGATGGGCGAATCGAGTAAAACGCAAATTGTTTTTCCAATAGTTTTGAGTGAAGAAAAAAGTTTCACAGGAAAAATTACCGTTTTCCGGACGGGAAATGTTTAGTTCATTATTAGGGTGCAACGCCAGTGCTGCGCCATCGCCAATATGGAAAAATATACCTTTGCCTTGATGATAAACCACGCCGACTAAAGTAGCGGCAAAATCTTCTAAACCAATTTCATTTTTAGTTTGGTTGAAACGATGGATTATAAGGTGTTGGCGGGCAGTTGCTATGGCATTTTTTATTTCGGTTTCAATGTGGTCGAAATCAGCGTTTTTTAAGATATCGCATAGTTTTGAGCATAGGGTGCGAGCTCCAATATTACCGTATTTGGCAGAACCGGCTCCGTCAGACAATACGGCAATCAAATTTTTGCCCAAAGCGCATTGATAAAAATCTTGGCAAGGCAAGTTGCAATTGCGGTGCGAACGTCCGGCCACGCGAGCGGCGACAATTTTGAAGTTGTTTTTATTGGTCATCGTCATCCCAATCACCGGTGTCATCGAATAATTCCGGAGCATTTGGAGCGGCACGCGAAATGCAGGATACACTGCGACTTAACCACAAGAAAAATTCGGTGAATCTTAATCCGCTTAAACGTTTGGGGGAGTTGATTGAAAAAAGAGCCAGTTTTTCCAAGTTAGCACCTTGAGTGCCGACAGCATGAATTACTACTTTTTTCTTGTTTTGCGCATCGCGGCATTTGGCGGCAATTATTTTCCAGTCATAATCGGTCGGTTCGCCGTCGCTGATTAAAAAAATCCACGGGCGCTTGGAAGTAATGCCACAGCTGTCGTATAAGCATTTTTGTTCTTCAATTTTTTCTAATGCCATATCCATGGCTTTGCCCAAAGGAGTTAACCCACCGGCTTCCATGGTCGGAGCGGTGAAGTTCATGGCATCGGTCCAATCGGTAGTAATAACAGCTTCATCTTTACCGAATGCTTTGATAATA
>CAMOLN010000109.1 GCA_946618745.1 uncultured Alphaproteobacteria bacterium
TAAAAGCGGAGCATTAGCCCTTGCCGACAGTGACGATACTTGGTTGCTCTCATCCACCGCAATATCGGCCAAATATCTCAAAAGATTAAACAAACAAGATAAAATTTTTCTCTCTAAAAATGCCAAAAACTTCCGTAATTACATCCGCAAAGGCAAAACTCTTGCCGCGCGCAAAATTCTCGAAAATGCTCAATTTAAAAAACTGGCTCCTCAAACTTATTGGGATAGCTTAGCGGCCACTTTAGCCCTTAAATATTTTGTTGATAATTACGATAAACAAGCTCTTGATTGGGGAGAAAGAGCATCCAAAAGACACAATTCCGGTATGGCTACCTGGATTGCCGGATTAGCTTCCTGGCGACTTAAAAAAATTAAAACTGCCGCCGGTTATTTCAGCCGACTTGCATCATCCAGCAATTCCGATAAATGGCTTGTTGCCGCCGGTGCTTACTGGTCTGCTCGAGCTTACAATCATATCGGCAACACTCTCAAAGCGCAAGAAATGTATAAATTGGCCGCCCGTTATAAATATACATTCTATGGAATTTTAGCCGCTTATCAAATCGGACAGACTTTTGATTTTTCCTTTAATCAAAACCTCTATATCACCGATTTTTCTTCATCTTCTCATATTGATGAAATTATCCAATCACCTGCTCTGCGTCGTGCCGCTGTTTTGATGGAACTGAAACAAAACGACTTGGTATCACGTGAAATTACCCATGCCTACAGCTCTTTCACCCCTGTTCAAAAGGAAGCCGCTATTTTAATGGCTCACCAAAAAGGATTACATTCTTTGGTAATTGCTCTCAGCCGTCAACCCGATTTTGATGAAATTCTTTCCTATCGTTATGAAAAAGAAATTTATCCTTTACCGGATTGGTCGCAACAAGACAATTGGCAAATTGATAAAGCCCTTCTTCTTGCCCTTATTCGTCAGGAATCTGCTTTCAAACAAGATGCTTCATCACGCACCGGAGCCAAAGGACTTATGCAACTTATGCCAACTACCGCCAGCTATATCAGCGGCGATAAAACCCTAAAACGTAACAAAGACAAATTATATAACCCGGATATCAATTTGCGCCTGGGACAAAAGTATGTCACTTACCTATTAACCAAACCTTTTATCGAAGGCAATTTATTTTTCATGCTCACCGCCTATAATGCCGGCCCCGGCAACTTGGTAAAATGGCAAAAGAATTCGCGCTTTCAAAATGATCCTCTATTATACATTGAAGTTATTCCATCGGCCGAAACCCGCATCTATCTGGAACGTGTTTTAGCTAACTATTGGATATATAACATCAGACTAAACAATCCCAATCCGACTTTAGAACAAGTTGCCTCCGGAAAATGGCCGGTTTTGGAACAATATAAACAAATCATTTTTGAGTAATCTCCATATTGCTTTTTAAATGCTTGTGATTATATCTCCTTAGCATAGGAGAAAACTCATGGAATTATATATCATTACTGCTTTATTAGTCGTTTACATCATAACTGTTTTAAGCGTATCAAAATTTCACCGCCGCAAAATTTGGACCTTAGCTTTTATAACCGCATTCACCATGACTTCTATTGCCATATTTTTCATCCGTGGCGATAGTCAAGATGTCATGCTCACCACCAACCAATTCAATTGGTATTACTTTGTCTACCTTTTTGGCATGGTATCAATTGCTTTAGGTTTACTCAACCTGTGGATTTATCGCGAACCTCTATGGGATATGCTTTTTTCAAACCACATAGAAGATGATGATTAAATACCTCATATAAAAAAACTCGAAAGACCAGTATAACAAAATCTTTCGAGTTATTAATCTTATCTAATATCACTAGAATGGAATATCATCATCAAGCGGAGCTGCTGTTGCTGCCGGCGCCGAATCCCACCCCGAAGATGATGCAGCAAACACATCATTTCCGCCCGCCGGAACATTCTCTCCGCCTTTGTTATCCAACATCACTAAATTGCCGCTGAAATTCTGCAATACAACTTCGGTTGTATAACGTTCTTGTCCGTTACTATCAGTATAACTGCGTGTCTGTAACTGACCTTCCAAATAAACTTTTGAGCCTTTATGCAAATATTTTTCAGCAACATCTGCCAATGCCGGATTAAATACCACGACTCTGTGCCACTCGGTTTTTTCTTTACGTTCACCGGTAGCTTTATCTTTCCAGGAATCCGAAGTTGCTATATTCAAATTAACAATTTTGCTTCCCGAAGCCGTATTACTGACCTTGGGATCAGCTCCCAAATTTCCCACCAAAATAACCTTATTGATACTTCCAGCCATTTTCTTTTACCTTTTCTACTATAAATTAAACAATGTTCCTAAATTATAAATCGCTCGTTATCTTTTGCAATTACAATTCAATTAACCTGTGTATATTCGCCATCAGCAAACCTATACATATTCCATCCTCCGTTAGTCAACGTTCTGCCATGCTGAAAACGCACATCCCCCCATGGTAAATTCCACTCCCGTTGCACGGAAACTTTGTCTATCACATTAGCTTCAAAACTTCCGGCTTTTTTTACCATTTCAACCCACATCATAACTGCCGCATACCCCATAACTCCTAAACCGTATGGTTCTTTATTTTTAATTCTCAACTCGACCAACTCTTTAGTAAAATGTGCATTCGATTTTTGATCATTAATCCTTAATAAATATACTCCCTCGGCAAAATTTCCCATCTCCTTAAAAAAGTAACCGGTTGCCATATATTCATCAATTATTAAAATAAAATTTTCATCTCTTTCTTGAAGTTTCTCTGCTAATGATGTGATTTGTTTTTTGTTTCCTAAAATATAAGCAACATTACTTTTCCTCACAATCTCTTTCGCCATTTTTTTATATTTATTATCATAAGCACTGAAATCATACAAACTGATTCGATTTGTCAAATCATTGGCATTAAAAATACTCTGTACTTCTGCGGCTACTTCATAAGATGCCGCATCATTTTTATCATAAACCACCGCCACATTTTTATCTATCCATTGATTTTTATAAACATCAAAAAACGTCTTTGCTTGTTCTGCCACTCTACCGCCGATCTTAAACAATCCTCCCCTATCGTAATTATACCAACTGTTAGTCAATGGCTGTGGCATTATTCTGACCGTTTTTTCATCTTTAATCATATCATGAACAGCTGTTCCGGTACAATAAGGCCCTATTACCAAATTAACTCCGCTCCCCTCACCGGTGCGCAACTTTTGCCGCTCTCCGAACAACGAAGACTCACTGCAAACATCGTCAATATTTATAAGCTCAACTTTCTCCCCCATCAGCCCACCGGATTCGTTAATAACATCAACTGCAATTTTTACCCCATCTTTGAGCTGACGTCCGAATTTAGCTTCATCACCGTCTTTCGGTGCCACCACAGCCACTCCGGCAGCATTAACTTTAGGCACAATCAACAACAAGAATAACAATATTTGCAACCATTTCATCAGTAATTCTCTTACAACATTACCAAACTTTCGCCAAGTTAGCACTTGCTTACAATTTTTGCAATATTTTTTTGCTTGCATTGAAGCAAAATATTGTCATAATCCTACATATTAGGAGTAAAACCGATGATGTTAAAAAAATATACTTTTGATTCTAAAATCTCCGGACCCAAAGTGCTTTTTTTGGGAGCCGTTCATGGTAATGAACCTGCCGGAACCAAAGCTATATTCAAAATAATCGAAAAATTTGCCTCGCATACATTATCCCCTCTCCAAGGAGTAGTTGAATTTATACCGATATGCAATCCTCAAGCCTTTGAAAAAAATGTTCGCCAAATCGATGAAAATTTGAATCGTGTTGTAAAAATATGGGACAATCCTGTCAACTATGAACAAAAAATCGGCACTGAATTAGCTTCCCATATTAAAGAAAGCGATATTATCATTGATTTGCACTCCACTCATTGTCCGCAAGACAAACCGTTTATTTTTAATGATTATGATGATAGTCTTGCTGATAAACTGGCCGGCGCACAAAATATAGAATATATAATCAAAGGTTGGCCGGAAATTTATGCTAATTCGCCCATTACAGATTTTTCAACCGGAAATTGTGCTCGCACTTATAATAAAACTTGTTTGACTGTGGAATGCGGTTGGCACAATTCTCCGATTGCCGAACAAACTGCTTATTATGTCATAATGAATACACTTCTGGCTTTGAATATTATCTCGGGCAGCCCCTCAATTAAAATTTCCCAATCCCGAATCATGATGGATAGCTATTTCATCAAGCAACAATCCGGACATCTTGCCAGAAATTATCACCATTTAGATAAAGTAACAAAAGGTGAGATAATAGCGTTCTATGATGACGGCAAGGCTGTCATTTGTCCGCAAGACGGATTTATCCTGCTTCCTAATCCCGAAGCATCAATCAATAGTGAATGGTTTTACTTAGGACACTTGTCGTAAATGAA
>CAMOLN010000110.1 GCA_946618745.1 uncultured Alphaproteobacteria bacterium
TTTGTTAACTATTTTGCCGTCTTCCGGTCCTGCTTTGATAAGTCCGAAAAAGCGATCAGGAATTTTATCAACTTGGATAGGAGCAAAAGTGGCAGGATTATTTTCTAATATTTTTTCGGCGTTGACGGGATCTTTGGCGGAAGTTTTGAAGAAATTTTTGACCAACATATCTGCATCAACAGGAAAATTGCGGTTGCGGATAGCTTGAATATAAAGACGTTTTTTTTCGGTGAGCCGCTGATTTTCTTCATAAAGTTGTTTTTCAATTTTGTATTTTTGGTATTTGACTTTGCGTAAATTGTAAGCATTTTCGCAAGCATCAATTTCGATTAAAGTTTCAACGTAGGAAATCAAAGAAAGCTGTAAATTGGGAGCAGAAATTTTTTCGGCAAAGTCTAAGATTTGTTCATCGCTGGCATTAGGCGGAAGTTTGGATAGTTTTTCAGCTTCGGCGGCTATTAAAATATCCCAACAAGCGAGAATATCTCCTTTGAGGTTATCAGTGCGATAAGGGCGAAATCGCGGCAGAAGCTCAGCTGCCGAAAAATAGAATTCAGGAACTTCAATTTGATGTTCGCGAGCACAGTTGGTAACAGATTTAATCAGTTCTTGATAAGCATTATAAAGTCGCTTTTCTTCTTCTTTCAATTGGGCTTCGTCGGAATCGACTTCGGGTTGTTGGAAAAGAGGAGTAAGGTCGTCATCATCTTCATCATCTTCATAATCTTCATTATCTTCATTATCTTCATCTTCTTCTGTTATTTCATTTTTTTCATCACTACTGTCATAATCAGATGAAAGACGACGTTTTTTTGAGGATTCGTCATTAATTTCAGCTAAAACATCTTCGGTATCTTCAAGTTGCTGTTTGATAAATTCATCGAGGAGGGAATCAAAATCTTTAGATGAAGTATTGTCGGTCATGAGAAAATTTCCTTATTGCAAATTGATGGTTGCGCTGACAGTTAGGTCGGATGAGCGAAGTGCAATTATCCGGTCAGGTTGATGACCGCCGGTTACTAAGATATATAGGTTGTTATCATGAGTTTGTATGGAGGTAATGCGACTTCCGGCAGGTTGGTTAAGACTGATAACCGTGTTTGATTTAGATGAAGAACGTTGAGTTTTTTTATAGATGGTGTAACCGGCTGTTATCAGGCCGAAAATAATCAAAGAAGTAAGCAGAAATACTATTGTTTTTACGAGTTTGAGCTTATTCATGAAAAACCTCTCTTGCAAGTTTGTATTTTTTATTTATTATAAGCAGTTATACAGATTAACACAACCAAAAAAATGAGTTATGATACAATCAGATGACATTTATATCACTCCAATCGTTAATAAAGATTTTAGGGGTGTAAGAATTGATAAGTTTTTAAGCGAGTGTTTTGCCGATTTGTCACGTTCGCGCTTACAAAAATTGATAGAAAGCGGAAATGTGGTTTGTGATGATGTTACAATAGCAGACAACGCTTATAAGGTAAAAGAGGGAGAATCTTTTGTTATAAATTTGCCGGAGGCGGAAGATGCTTTGCCACAACCGGAAGATATACCTTTAGATATTGTTTATCAGGATGAAGCGATAATAGTTGTGAACAAGCCGGCGGGAATGGTGGTGCATCCGGCGGCAGGAGTTAGCAAAGGAACTTTGGTTAACGCATTGTTGTTTTGTTGTCGGGATTTGTCGGGTATCGGCGGGGTTAAGCGTCCGGAAATAGTTCATCGTATTGATAAAGAAACTTCAGGATTGTTGGTGGTGGCAAAAAATGATAATGCTCATAGAATTTTGTGTGAACAATTTGCCGAACATTCAATTGAAAGAACATATTATGCCTTTTGCTACGGAGTGCCGACACCGATGAACGGCATCATTGAAGGAGATATAGGGCGCAATCCTTATGATAGAAAAAAGATGGCAATTGTGCAGCGTAACGGTAAAAGAGCTGTTACTCATTATCAGGTTGTGGAGAGTTATGGTAAGGTCGCAGCAAAAGTTAAGTGTAATTTGGAAACAGGTCGCACTCATCAGATCAGAGTGCATTTGGCTTCAAAAGGAAATAATCTTTTAGGCGACAAAGTTTATGTAAAATCTAAAAAAATCAGTGATAAAAAAATTGCTGATGAAGTAAGAAAATATTTGAATGAATTTCCCAGACAAGCTCTACATGCGCAGAGTTTGGGATTTATACATCCGGTAAGCGGAGAAAGAATGATTTTTGAAAGAGATTTGCCGGAAGATTTGATGCGACTTCAGACAGTGTTACGCGGAATTTAGATGAATTATTGATGTTCTTCGGGTAAAATATTACTCCAATTTTCAGCATATCTGTTGAGACGGTTATTGATAACCTTCAGGCGATGTTGGGCCGAATTTTTGAATATAAGGGCAAACAAATCGGGTAAAATGTAGTAGAGCAGAGCCCCGATGGCTGCTGCACTTAACATTATGATGATGTCAGAAATGTTATCACGGATTGAAAAATCCGTTCCGGAGGTTAATTGAATGAAAATGTGGTGTAAACATACAATCAATCCTGACATATTAAGACATCCGATAGTGGTGATTTTGTTGATGTTTTTAGTGTCGGTTACCACAGCTGTTAAGGTGGGAAGAAGGCCGATGAATAAGACGACAACAACCGGCAAGACCGTGAATGCCACAATCATTAAACCTAGAGAGATTAAAAACTTTTGGAAGGAGTTCATTTTTGATACACCGACCTTATTGTTTTTAGTGGGGTTGAGAGGTTGAGGAGCTTTCATTACTTTATCATCCAATAAATTAGGCTGAACACAAAAGTGCTTAGCATGGTTAAAACAGAAAGAATTGAAGAAAATCTTAAGGCTAATTCGCGAGCTTCGTCATCAATTTTGGAATCTCCGCTAAGAATCTTGTTCTTTTCGGCAATCAAAAAGTTGACTGTTTTTAAGGCTTCGGCAAAGTCGTTGCGATCGCGAGCACGCGCTTCTTCATTTTCAAGAATGCTTACCAAATCCATAATTTTACCGCTTTTGGATATTTTTAAGAGTTCCTGCTCCAGATATTTTTGATATTTTATATTATGATAGCTTTGAATTAAAGCTTTGGAAGCATTAGCCAACCATTGAGTCAGATTGACCAACTGAGCAGGGCCTTGACGATTTTGAATATTGGCATATAAGCGAATTATGGCGCTGATTTTAATTGCATCTTGATTAGCATTGATATCAACGATAATGCCATCAATTTTTTTACCCATTTTGCAACGCAAATAAGCAATAATGCTTTTATCAAACGGCATGCTGGAAAAATTGGAGCGGTTATTGTTAAGAGCGGCAAGTAATCTCGAGGTGGTGTTAACGAAAGATTTACCAAGCAGAGGACTTATGCAAGGCAAATCTTCATCAAAATCATACATGATGCGGTCAAAACCATAACCATAGTCATTGCGCATAAGATACATACCAAATTCGCTGGCGTTGGTAGGTGCGCGCAGATAAGGTTGTTCCTGATACCATAGTTTAATAATATCAGAAGATATTAAATTTTGTAGGGGAGTTAAAGACAGATTATTCTTTTTGTTGTAAAAGATAGTTTTGGCCATACCGCCGGGGAACAGATAAGAATCTCCGCATTTGAGCGGTAATGAGCTATCAAGATATATGCAAATTTTGGCCAAAAGATTCGATTTATCAGGATTATCTTTTTCGGCAGTAATTGCTGTTTGAAGTTTGGTATGAAGTTTTTCATTTTCCAGACCGTTTTTAACCCATTCAAGCATTTTGCCGCTTTGGATTACTTCCAGTCCGAAATCAGGATTGCTTAATATTGATAAAGCGGCGCTTTTACGAGTATAGCATTTTTCGCCATTGATAACCAATGCTTTATTGGAGCGATCGTTGTTATCATTTGTTAAATTAGCACTTTTACCTTCAAAGTAGTTGAGTATGGCATTGTAATCGCTTCTTTTTTCGTTGTTATCGTCCAAAAGCGAATGTAAAACAGTGTTAATACGTGAGGGGATTTTTTCATTATTGGATAAGAAGGTGAAAGATGAATTTTTTAGTTTTTGTCGTAAAATTTCACCTGCGGAGAGTTCACTTTTAATATCGTGATTTAAGACTAAACCCAAAAGAACAATACCACATGCATAGATATCATGGTCAATGGTGCCGTTGCCGCGAGATTGCGGGGGACAAAGAGTGTTTTCGATGGTTTCATAGATTAACGGTTGGTAATAAGACGGAAAAGCTGATAAGCAATCGCCCAGCATAAGTTCTTTGCGAGAAGAATCCGTAAAATAAACATTATCTAAGCGGATAGCGCGGTGGGTTAAACCAAAGGTTTTGAGGACATCGCAGGCAGAGAGTAATGATAATGACCATGAACGAAAGGTTTCACTATTTAATGGCTCTGATATTTCAATAAAATTATCTGCTCTCGGACCGGTAGGACGATTATAAATTAGG
>CAMOLN010000111.1 GCA_946618745.1 uncultured Alphaproteobacteria bacterium
AATTACAGCGCGGTGATAATGTAATGGACATAGATGTTCATCTCAAGTTTATTGATAATGAAGCCGACGGAATAAAATCAAATCGTCCGATGGTCGGCGTAACTTCGGTTAATCTTGTAGAAATCAGTCCGACCAAGATGTCGGTGGTCGAAGCAGCTAAAGAAGCATTAAGCGAAACTTGGCGGATTACCGAGGTAACTTTACGCGGAGTAGCTCAAATGTTAACCGGAGCACGCGGAACCGAGGATCTGGGAGGAATAGTTCGCATTGCCGAAATGAGCGGAGATATATCAAAAGCAAAATCTTGGATTGATTTATTGGTATTTACTGCGTTATTATCAATTAATCTCGGATTGATAAATCTGTTTCCGATTCCATTATTAGATGGTGGACATGTGGTGATTTTTATCATCGAAATATTATTAGGGCGTGAAATTAATGAGAAAGCTAAGGAATATATTTTCAGATTCGGATTTGGGTTATTGATAGCATTAATGCTTTTTGCTACCTATAACGACATTATTCATCTGATTAAACGTTGGTTTTCTTTGCAATAATTCTTTGACTTAAGTGGAGTAAAAAAATGAAAAAAATAGTTATTGGAAGTTTTATCGGTTGCTTAATGGCTTCAACCAGTTCTTATGCAGCTTCGGTTTACGTTAAAGACATCAAAGTTGAAGGTGTTGAAAGAGTTGAACCGGAAACGGTTTTATCTTATGTCAATATCAAAGCCGGCAGCAAAACCACCGATGAAGCTGTAAATGCTGCTTTGAAAAATCTTTATTCAACCGGAATGTTTGAAGATGTTTCAATCAACGTTGACAACAACAATGTTATGAGAGTTCATGTTTCGGAAAATCCGATTATTTCTCAAGTATTATTTGATGGTAATGATAAAATTGATGATGAAATGTTAAAATCGGAAGTTCGTTTAGCTCCTCGCTCCACTTATTCTCGCGCCAAAGTTCAAGAAGACGTTCGTCGTATTATGGAGGTATATCGTCGTTCCGGTCGTTATGCGGTAGTGGTAAATCCTGAGATTATTCGTCGCGATCAAAATCGTGTTGATTTGATTTTTAATATCGACGAAGGCCCTTCAGCCGTTATTGATAAGATTAATTTTATCGGTAATGAGCATTACTCAGCCAAAGAATTGCAAGAAGTTATTATGAGTAAAGAAAGCCGTTGGTATCGTATTTTCTCCTCTTCGGAAAATTATGATGCTGAAAAGGCCGAATATGATAAAGAATTATTGCGCCGTTTTTATCATAAAAAAGGTTATGCTGACTTTCGCGTAATTTCCAATGTTGCCGAATTAAGCCCCAATAAAAAGTCTTTTACTTTAACCTTTGTGGTTGATGAAGGACAGAAATACACATTAAACGATATAAAAATCATTTCAGATATTAATGATGTTAATGCCGATGAATTTTATAATGTTTTGGAAGTTGAAGAAGGAGATGTTTATAGCTCTGATAAAATTGATAAGAGTATAACCGCCATAACTGACGAATTAGGTAAAAAAGGTTTTGCATTTGTGGAAGTTGTTCCGGACATTAATCGTCGCGCTGCTGCCGGTGAAGCAGATATTGCTTTTCATATCAGAGAGGGAGAACGTTTCTTTGTTGATCGAATCAATATCCATGGCAATACGCGTACTCAAGATCGGGTGATTCGTCGCGAATTGCGCTTAAATGAGGGTGATGCTTTTAATGCTTCCAAAATTAAGGATTCTCGTCGCAATTTAGAGAATTTGGATTATTTCGAAAAGGTTGATGTCAGCACTTCTGCCAAAGACGGTAATCGTGCTGATTTGGATATTGACGTTAAAGAAAAATCAACCGGATATTTTAATGTAGGTATAGGTTTTTCAACGGTTAACGGCGCTTTGGCTCGTGCCGGTGTTACCGAAAACAACTTCCGCGGCGCAGGTCAGCAAATCGGTGTAGATGTTGCTGTTTCACAAAAATCGCAAGATTTTGACTTCAGCTTTACCGAACCTTACTTTTTAGATCGTCGTTTGCGTGCAGGTTTTGATTTATTCCATTCACGTCAAGATTATCAAGATGAAAGCTCTTATGATAGCCGCACTACCGGCGGACGTTTGCGCACCGGATGGAATTATACTGATGATCTTTCTCAGCAGTTGCGTTATACTTTGAAAAAAGATGAAATTACATCAGTTGGCAAATATGCTTCTAAATATATTAAAGCCGAAGAAGGCGAATATACCGGTTCATCTGTCGGCACCAGTTTCGTTTATGATAAGCGTGATTCAGCCAACTTTACCCGTAACGGTTATTTCTTGATGGCCGGAACTGATGTTGCCGGATTGGGAGGAGATGAAAAGTATTACAAATTTGATGGTAAGGCCTATTGGTATTACACCATGATGGATTATTATACTTTCAAATTCTTCGCTAATGCCGGATATATTGATGGTTATTCCGAAAAACCGGTTCGTTTGGCCAATCGTTATTTCTTAGGAGGTAACACTATGCGCGGTTTTGACGTCGGTGGTATAGGCGCTCGAGATAAATATACTAAAGACGCTCTTGGCGGTAATTGGATGGTATATACCGGAGCAGAGTTAAGCTTCCCGATCGGTTTGGATGAAGTTGGTATAACCGGTCACGTATTTACTGATGTCGGAGCATTAGGTAAACCTGATGGCATCAATACTGACGATGTTTACTATTCTGACAAACCTCGTGTAGCGGTCGGTTTCGGATTCCAATGGTTATCACCCATGGGCCAAATCGATATTGACTTCGGTTTCCCTGTTGTCAAAGAAAAGTATGATGAGACAGAGGTATTCCGTTTGAATTTTGGTACACGTTTGTAATTTTGGAGCGCATTTATGATAGACAGTCGTTTTTATAAAAATAACGGTCCGCTTTCTTTGGCAAAAATTGCTTCAGTTTGCGAGGCGGAGTTGGTAGATGGCAGTAAGGCTGATGTTATGATAAATGACATTGCCAGTATATTTTCCGGACAAGAAGGAGAGATTTGTTTCTTTTTTGACCGTAAAAAGAAAGAAAAAGCCGCATTAATAAAAACGACTGCTTGCGTTACATCTCCGGCTTTTGTTGAGCTGATTCCTCAAGGAGTAATAGTACTTACTTGCGAAAATCCTCATGATGCTTTTGTAAAACTCAATCGTTTTATGTATGAAGAGATTTTGCCCAAACCAGGTATTCATGCTTCTGCGGTGGTTGCAGCAACCGCTCAAATAGGTAAAAATTGTTATATCGGAGCCAATGCCGTAGTTGGTGAGAATGTGCAAATAGGTGATAATTGTTTTTTAGAACCAAATTGCACTATCGGAGATAATTGCGTCTTGGGTAATTCTTGTCGGATCGGAGCTAATGCCAATGTTATGCATGCCATAATCGGCAATAATGTTTATATTTATGGCGGAGCGCGCATAGGTTGGGATGGTTTCGGTTTTCAAACTGTTAATGGCCGGCACAATCGTATCCCTCAGTTAGGTCGGGTAATTATCGGTAATGATGTCGAAATAGGAGCCAATAGTTGCGTTGATAGAGGGGCTTTGGATGATACTGTTATAGGTGATGGTTGCCGAATAGATAACTTAGTGCAAGTTGCCCATAATGATAAATTGGGAAAAGGATGTATTTTGGTGGCGCAAGTAGGTGTCGCAGGCAGTTGCTCTTTTGGCAATTATGTGGTTGCCGGTGGGCAAGCAGGTTTTGCTGATCATCTTGAAATTGGCGATATGGCGCAAATCGGAGCTCAATCCGGAGTTATGAAAAATATTGAGGCCGGTACTACCGTGATGGGAACTCCGGCAATAGGAGCTCGTGACTTTATGAAACAAGCTGCCTATATCCAGAAACTGCTTAAAAAATAGAGAATGACCATGAAAGTATATAATTGCGACGACATATTGCGTCTCTTACCTCATCGCGCTCCGTTTTTATGGGTTGATAGAATTGAAATTATTAAAAGTGGCGAAGAAGGCATAGGCTATAAAAATATCACCAAAGATATGGATTTTTTTCGCGGACATTTTCCGAATAATCCTATAATGCCTGGTGTTTTGCAAATTGAAGCAATGGCTCAAACAGCAGGATGTGTTGTTAATGAATCTTTACAGGATAGCCCTGATCGCCCCACGCAAGTGTTTTTTATGTCAATTGACAAAGTTAAATTTAGGCAAATGGTAGTTCCTGATTGCCAGTTAAAAATGCACGCTAAAAAAATTAAATCACATGGTAAAGTTTATGTTTTTGAAGCTAAAGCATTTGTTGATGATAAGTTGGTATCCGAAGCGATATTTAGTGCGTTGGTCAGCTGATTATTAACTAAAATTTAAGTGTTTTGTATTATAACCAAAGTAATATGACTAAAGC
>CAMOLN010000112.1 GCA_946618745.1 uncultured Alphaproteobacteria bacterium
TCAGACAGTTTTTTGATATGGGCATCGTTGATTTTTTTGATTTCGGCAAATATAAATCCGTTTTCGCTTTCGATGGGTTGGCTGATTTCATTTTCGTTATAAGAGAAGACGGTTTCAATAAAGTCGGAATCGGTAATAATGCTGTTGATTGATCCGGAAGATGATGATTTAAATGAACCATCTTCTTTAAGCCCTTGAACGGTTTGAATTTTAACATTGTATTGACGTGCAATAGTATTCAAATCAGTGCCTTTACCGATTTCGTCTTCAATCGAATTGATGACATTTTGTGCCTGCTCATAGGCTTGTTCATTGCGTATATCCGAAGTTATTTTACTTTTTACGTCGGCTAAAGGAGTTTCAACTTTAGCAATAACTCCGGTTACACGTAAAATATGCCAACCGAACTCGGTTTGTAAAGGACCAATATTTTGATTAACATCGGCGTCAAAGACTTTTTCAGCAATCTCCGGTAACAGAGCATCTTCGGTAACATCACCTAAAAAAGTTGTTTCTTTATCTTGGTGAGCTTTGTCAGTTGCGACTCGGTAAAAATCAGTACCTTTCTTTAATTCGGCAAGTGCGGATTTAGCCGAGCTTTCATCGTCAAATACCATTTGGAGAATACGACGTTTTTCAGGGACTACATAGTCTTGAATATTATCATTGTAGTAAGCTTGTATTTCATCATCGGAAATATTAATGCTGTTGGCCAATTGGGCAGTTTTCAATTCAATGAAAGCAATGTCTCTGGTTTCAGGAGCCTCGAATTGCGGAGCAAAATCTTGATAATATTGTTCAATTTCTTCGTCGGTTATTTCCCGGTCGATTTTCATATCAGCAGGGTCAATTCGGACATATTGAAAAATTTTTTGCTGATTGGCAATTTTAGATACATACTTATTCATAAAATGCGGAAAGATAATTTTTTCGGTAGGAGAATAAACCAAATGGCGACTTAAAACATTTTGTTTAAGATCCGAAATATATTCATTTTCAGTCATATCAAAATAAGCCAGTTGGCGATGAAGTAAAGTCGGAGAAAAATGACCGGAAGCATCCATAAATTCAGGTTGTGATGAGATTATTTTCTCAATCAGTTTATCTGAAATTTCGGCACCTGATTTTTGTGCCTGACGATTGATAATCATATCTTGGGCATTTTGTTTTACCAGGCCGGCTAAGATATTTTTACGGATATCTTCGGTGATTTCAACATTACCGCCAAACATATTTTGAGCTTTACGAATACTATTTTGCAATTTAAGGTTCATTTCATCTTGCAAAATTTCCATGTCATCAACTTTGATAACGGCTCGATTCTTGCCGGCATGATTGATGTATCCCGATACACCGAATAATGACATAAAGCTCAAGGCTGTCAGGGCTAAAATGGTTTTAGTTAACCACGAATCTTGATATTTTCTAATTTTACTAATCATTTTGTTCCACCTTCATAAAATGGCAAATCCAATTATAATTGTAGCGGATTATAATACATTTGTTATTTTGTGCAACACCTCAAATATTGATGTTGAAAAGTTTTTTTGAGTATGTTAAAAAAGCCTAGAGTTTGGTTAATTTTAATTGAAAGAAGTTGAATATGAACAGAAAAATGATGATAGCGGGTAACTGGAAAATGAATGGTTTATCCGCCGAAGGTATTGGCTTGGCCAAAGAGATTGCCGCTAAAGTTAAACAAAAGAAGAGAACTTGTGAGTTTGTGGTTTGTCCGCCGTTTACCTTGTTAAATTTGGTAAAGAAAGCTTTACGTGGTTCTAAGATAGCTTTGGGAGCGCAAGATTGCCATTTTGCAGAAAAAGGAGCTCATACAGGTGACATCAGTCCGGTCATGTTGCGTGATTTGGGATGTGAATATGTTATTTTGGGGCATTCGGAACGTCGTGCCGATCATAAAGAAAGCAGTGCTTTGGTTGCTAAAAAAGTTGAAGCGGCACATAATTGCTGGTTAAAGACTATCGTATGTGTAGGAGAAACTTTGGAACAAAGAGAATCCGGAAAGACTATTGAAGTATGTTCACGTCAGGTCAGAGAATCGTTACCGGAAGGGAGCAGAGCTGCGAATGTGGTAGTAGCTTATGAGCCGGTTTGGGCAATCGGAACGGGCAAAACCCCGACACCGCAAGAAGTTGAAGATGTTCATGCGGCGATTCGCCAAGTGTTGGCTAAAAAAATAGGCAAATCAGAAGCCGCTAAAATGCGTATTTTATATGGTGGATCGGTTAAACCGGCTAATGCAAAAGAGATGTTGACATTAGAAGATGTTGATGGAGCATTAATTGGCGGGGCCAGCTTAAAAGCCGATGATTTTATTGCTATATCTGATAATGCAGGTTGTTAATATATTTTAAGAAAGGTTAAACAGATGGGATCAGTTTTATTGGTAATTCATTTGATGGTTTGTATTTTTTTGGTAGCTTGTATTTTAATGCAACGTTCTACCGGAGGTGCTTTGGACGGTTTGGGCGGCGGCTCGGGAGCTTCGAGTTTTTTATCGGCTCGCGGTACCGGTAATTTATTAACTCGCACTACGGCAATTTTGGCAACTTTGTTGTTTGTTACCAGTATTTCGTTGGCACTTTATTACCGCGGGCAGGCCAAACCTCAGGAGTCAATAGTAGAAAAGGCTGCTGCAGAACAGCAGGTTCCGCAAAATAATGAAGTTCCGGTTGTTCCGGTGGCGGAAAAATAGTATGATGGAATCGGTTGGAAAAGGCATCTTCTTTGTGATTATCGGGAAGGTGCCTTTTTCACTTTTTAATAAGTCTAAATAATATTAAAGGATAAGTCGTAAATGTCTGATAAAACAAAATTTATATTTATTACCGGCGGGGTGGTTTCATCTTTGGGAAAGGGACTGGCTTCGGCTTCTTTGGCCAGTATTTTGCAGGCTAAAGGTTTTAAGGTGAGAAATCGCAAATTAGATCCTTATCTTAATGTGGATCCGGGAACAATGAGTCCTTATCAGCATGGTGAAGTTTTTGTTACCGATGATGGTGCGGAAACCGATTTGGATTTGGGACATTATGAACGTTTTTCGGGAGTTCCGTGTCATAAAACCGATAGTATAACCACAGGTAAAATTTATCAGCGAGTTATTGATAAAGAGCGTCACGGAGATTATTTAGGGGCAACTATTCAGGTTATTCCCCATGTTACGAACGAGATTAAAAATTTTATTTTATCAGACATCAGTGATGAAGATTTTGTTTTATGCGAAATCGGCGGAACTGTCGGTGATATTGAAGGGCAGCCTTATTTGGAAGCAATTCGCCAGATAGCTTATGAGTTGGGGCGTGAACGAGTAATGTTTTTGCATGTAACTTTATTGCCGTATATTCCTACAGCCGGAGAATTAAAGACCAAGCCTACACAACATTCGGTAAAAAAATTGCAAGAATACGGAATTCAACCGGATATGTTGCTTTGTCGTTCACAAATGCCTATTCCGCAAAATGAAAAACGTAAAATCGCGTTGTTTTGCAATATCAAAGAAGAAAATGTGTTGGCGGCTTTGGATGTTTCCAGTATTTATCAAGTGCCAATTGCTTATGCTAATGAAGGAATGGGACGGCAGGTTTGTAAGCACTTCGGTATTGAGTGCAATAATGAAATTGATTTGAGCAAATGGGAAAATATTTTAGATAATATTCGCCATCCTGAAGGAGAAGTCAGAATAGCGGTTGTGGGTAAATATACTCAGTTGCTTGAGGCTTATAAGTCGCTTAATGAGGCTTTGACACATGGGGGAATTGCTAATCGTTATAAGGTAAAAATTAAGTGGGTAAATGCCGAAGAGTTGGAAAACAAGTCTGTTGATGAAGAATTAAATGATGTCAGTGCAATTTTGGTGCCGGGAGGTTTCGGGCAAAGAGGAACCGAAGGAAAGATTTCCGCAATTAAATATGCTCGCGAACATAAAATTCCGTTTTTAGGAATTTGTTTGGGTATGCAAATGGCGGTTATTGAAACCATGCGTAATGTTGCCGGAATTAAAAATGCCGGCACTACCGAATTTGATCCGAATTGTGAGGCAGTAGTCGGATTAATGACTGAATGGGATAAGGAAGGAGCAAAACAAATCAGGCATAAAGACGGTGATTTGGGCGGAACTATGCGATTGGGCGCGTATGAATGTATTTTGGCCCCTGATTCGTTGACTGCTAAAATATATGGTAAAACCAAAATATCGGAGCGTCATCGTCATCGTTATGAAGTAAATATGAAGTATGCCGATGTTTTGAAACGTTCGGGGATGGAAATTGTTGGTAAATCACCGGACGGATTATTGCCGGAAATTATGGAAATCAAAGAA
>CAMOLN010000113.1 GCA_946618745.1 uncultured Alphaproteobacteria bacterium
GCCCATTTTTTGGCAATATCAGGATTGCATATGAGTTTATTAAGCGGCTTGATGTTTTTTGTAGTGCGTTTGATTTTAGCTTTTATACCTTGGATTTCGCTTCGCTATGATTCGCGTAAAATATCTGCCTTTTTTGCTCTCGGTATCGGTTTGATATATTTGTTTATTTCCGGTATGGCCGTTCCGGCACAGCGAGCCTTTATTATGATAACGGTAGTTCTGTTGGGAATCATAGCTAATCGTCGCGCCATTTCGATGTATTCGGTGGCTTTGGCTGCGTTTATCATTTTGCTGTTATCACCCGAAGTTTTGATTTCACCGAGTTTTCAAATGTCATTTGCTGCCGTTGTCGGCTTGATAGCTTTTTATGAAAAATATTCTGTCCCCATTCACAATTATTTAGCCAAAGGTAATCGAATATGGCAAGGAATAAAATTATATATCTTGGGCATTATTATCACCGATTTTATTGCCTCACTGTCAACTCTGCCTTTTGCCATATACCATTTCAATATGGTGGCAATATACACTACTCTGGGTAATTTGGCTTCCGGTCCGATAATCGGCTTGGTTATCATGCCTTGTGTGCTGTTCAGCTTGTTGTTGATGCCTTTGGGATGGGATAAGCCGTTTTTAATTCTCGGCGGCTATGGCATTGATTGGGTAAATCATATCACGGCTTTTGTTTCATCTCTTCCCCATGCAAAATTATACGTTCCCTCCATGCCTTGGGAAGGTTTGTTGCTGATTACCTTAGGAGGATTATGGCTGGTAATATGGCAAGCAAGGTGGCGTGTATGGGGAGTTTATGCCATCATCGCCGGATTGTTAAGTATAGCTTGGGTGCGAACCCCCGATATCATTGTCGGTGATAATCTCAAAGCTATCGCTTTCAAAAATGAAAACGGTCATCTTGAAATGGTGTCAACTCGCGGCGGTGGTTTTATCAAACAAGCATGGCGTCAGCGTTATCCGGTTGACGATAATGTCGCAATGCTTAAGGCTCATCCGGAATTTTGGATTGAGGGAGATATTGTAACCGTAGGCACAAATCAGTATAATATCAAAGATATCATCGGTTTCAGCGCTTATAAAAAAGGCGATGACTATGTTGTCAAAACAATTCGTGATGACATCGGCTTCCGCCCGTGGAATAAAAACAGCTATAATCTTAAAAAATAAACAAAAAAGATAACTAAATCTAAATCCGGCGGTAGTCTTGGGCGCGAATCTTGCGGTCGATGTCACGATTTTTGATGGTTTCGCGTTTGTCATAGTTCTTTTTGCCAAAGCCTAAGCCTATTTCCAATTTAGCACGGCCGTGATTATCAAAAAACAATTTTACAGCGATAAGAGTTGCACCTTTACGTGCCAGTGCATTAGTAATATTGATAATTTCGCGATGGGTAAGCAATAATTTGCGTTCACGTTTTTCAGCATGCGAAGTATAGCCTTTATTGGCATATTCGGCAATAAACATATTGAGCATAAATATTTCACCATTGCGCTCAACGCCATAGGCATCATTGATATTGGCATGACCGAGGCGCAAAGATTTTACTTCCGTTCCGGTAAGCACCAGTCCGGCAGTAAATTTTTCTTCAATGGTATAATCAAAATTGGCGCGGCGGTTGTTGGCAACCACTCCGGTCGAGATTAAATTGGATTTTTTCTTATCTTTTGCCATTGTTTTATTTCCATGTCTGCCAAATTGCCCGCCGAACTTTGTAAGGCAATCCGGAATTAGCAAACTCCGGATGCTCCGCCACAAATTTATCCCACTGCGCTGTAGTCATGGTGGTGTTGTTACTATCCTGCGGAATTATCCATAGCTTATGTGAGGCAATTTCTATCTCACATTTGCCTAAAGTGCAACCTTTAAATTGCTTACCCTCGCTGATTATGCGCTGCAGGCTTTCGGCTTCGGGCTGATAGGAATTATCGCCGATAGAACGAATCAACTCGCCTAATACCAAACGAGCAATTTCGCTTTCACATTTTATGAATTGATTAAACGGTAAAGCTACAATATTTGCACCAAATCTGCGCACATTGTCATTGATAAACTTATCGCAACGGCGGTGCAGATATTCGCGGGTGCTTTGCAGAGTTGTTGCCGTTTCGGCTAAGCGTTGCTCGGTGATGCCGATAGTTTCAAGCTGAGGTAAAAATTTGCGAATCCTGACGCGAGCAAAATCTTCCTGATCGTTCATCGGATCTTCAATCCATTGGATATTTAAATCACGCAGATATTTTTTTAAATCTTCCGGAGAGGAATCCAACTGCGGACGAATAATGGCGATACCCTCGCGCTGTGATAATGGCAAAATTCCGCTTAAACCGAAAACTCCGCTACCGCGCGCCAGACGCAACAAAAAAGTTTCGGCTTGATCGCGACGATGATGTCCGGTGGCAAGATATTTGATATGATGTTGATGACAAAAATCAAACAATAAATTATAGCGAGCTTGGCGAGCCGCCTCTTCCACTCCGTTGGTCGGTTTGGCTCCAATCCATGTTAAAATATGGTGTTCAATGGCAAATTTTTGCATTAAAGAAGCGACATATTCCGCTTCAGCACGAGCTTCCGGACGCAACCCATGGTCAACTGTGAGCGCAATAACCTTATGCCCTTGCTCGTTTAAGCGCAAAGCTAAAGCTAACGAATCGGCACCTCCGGAGACACCTACGGCTATAACTTCATCATTGCTGATTTGATATTTTGTAAAGAAATCCTGCATAACCTATTTTTTACATTTTAATTCAGCAGCCAATTTAGCGGCTTTGTCTTTCAACACATCAGAAGCCTTGGGAAATTCTTTAGGCAAATTGGTAAATGCAGTGCAAGCCTCATCTTTTTTGCCGAGCATTTGCATTGACATACCGAGTTTGAGAATATTATCGGCGCCTTTGTGCCCGTTTTTGTATTTTTCATAGCCGGTGGCAAAAGCAACTGCGGCTTTGGTATAATCTTTTTTACCGTAATAAGATTCGCCCAGCCAATATTGCGAATTATCCGCTAAAGCATGATTGGGATATTTGGTCAACAGCGTGGTAAAACGGGCAACCGACAAGTCAAAATTGCCAGCTTTGACAGCGTCTAAACCTTCCTGATAAATTTGGTCGGGGGATTTGGTATTAACTTCTGGTAAAGCCTCTCCTTTGGCAATTTCGCCACCCAACAAAGCGGCCGGTGCACTCGCAGCTACAGCAGGAGTAAATTTTTTGGCAGGAGTTGGCTCGTTAATACTCAAATCTGATGATGCGGTAGTCATACCTTTGCCCTCAAGCATATTAAGGCGCAAATCAATATCTTTGTTGATGTTGTTGAGTTTGCCTTCAAGAGTGCTGATACTGTGTTCCAACATATCCAAACGACCATTAAGTGAGCGAACATTTTCTTCCATTTGGCTCATTTGCATAACCACATCCTCGCCGGAAGAATTGCCGGTGCGAGCTACCTGACGTTGCAAAATTTCAACATCTTCACGTAAGTTTTCAATTTGACGTTGCAGAGATGCTTCAGATGCCGCAAAAGAATCGGCACAAAAACCGAATAGGCTAAAAGCAACAACAGTAGGAAGTATAATTTTTTTCATTTTCGCCTCGCTTAATACCAAAAGATAGACTTAATCTAAATCAAATTATTATAAATCTCAAGTGCAAAAAAATATGCTCTGAACTATCCGGCCCAGAGCATATTGTTAAACCGTGAAAGGATTAGTTTGCAGCTACAACTGTAACAGCACGACGGTTTTGAGCCCAAGCGGTTTCGTTGTTGCCCAAAACAGCCGGTCTTTCTTTACCATAAGAAATGGTAGAGATTCTGTCAGCTGCAACACCCTTAGATACCAAGTATTGTTTTACAGCGTTGGCACGTCTTTCGCCCAAAGCCAAGTTGTATTCTCTGGTTCCTCTTTCATCGCAATAGCCTTGAACTACTACTTTAACATCTTCGTGGTTGTTCAACCATTTTGCTTGAGAATTCAAAACTTCAGCGGCATCAGCGGAAATAGCTGAGCTGTCAAAAGCGAAGAATACGCGATCTTCAGCATTAGCCATGAAATCACGAGCCAATTTAGACTCACACTCACTGCCACCAAACAAAGCACTCTCACTCAAGGTTGAGCAAGCAGACAATGCTATAACAGCACAAAACAAACTTAAAAGTTTTTTCATTTTAATTTTCTCCATATGGGTTTTAAAAATTATAGTTGCATAACAACTAATACAGGACTAACTTAAGCAATAAAAACTTAATTTTCAACT
>CAMOLN010000114.1 GCA_946618745.1 uncultured Alphaproteobacteria bacterium
TATAATTTGTCCTTGGCTGTTCTTAATATCTGGTTGGCCGTCGCCTTGAAAACCTGACGACATATTGCCGGAACCGCCTTGCGAATCGATGAGTTGTCCGCCGTTTTGCGGGGCATAGCCTTGGTTATTACCATAAGCAGGATTTACATTATTATCCATACCGGTTGTCTTTTCATTAGGAATGGTCGGAGGGACATCCCATTCAGGAGGCAGATAATCAGAAGATTTAACGGCATATTCTAATCCGTTTTCATCAGAACGGCGCATTTTTATACAGATGATTCTTTTGCCGTTACGCAAAACCATATCACCAATACCCTCTACAACAATCAATCGGTTATCCGGTCCTTTGGTGCGAAATCCGACCGGCACCTCAACTCGCTCGACAATCATACTGACTACAGGTCTTTGCACCATATTAAGTGCCTTCTTACCTAAATCGATGTAAGTGAAAATATTATCTCGCCAAACTCTTTCAGGTGCTATAACCACATCATCAGGATTAGGGACATAAACTTCCAAATCAAACTTAAAATCACTCGGATCAACAGGAATAGATTTTATCCAATCACTTTTTTGAAAACGTCTGGTATAGCTGGGATTGTTACCACTGATATTTTTAATTCCACCGATAGTTCCGCTTCCAGAACCACCGCCGACATAAGGTTGATTTCCATCAGAATCTGGATTATTACCACCAACCACTTCTATATCAATAATAGCGTTAGTTAAACGTTCGGTATTGACAGCTTCGGACTTAAGATAAAAAACATAACGATTACCAGAACGCCCAAATGCTACAACATTGGTATCAACACCTATCTGAGCTCCGGAACGAGGATATAGCAAAATCGTATTGGGAGATTGTATTTTTCCGTCAAAAGAACCTGTATCACCAAAAGTAACATCTTCAATAAGTTCCCATTCAGGAAAATTGATCATTGTAACCATACCTTCGCGCACTCTAACCGGCAAAACCAAGTCCGGCGTCCAATAATATTTGGAATAGGCTGGGCGACTTTGTCCTTCACCCAAATTTTGCAAAGGATCAAGCCATGCGGCTTGCGTCATTCCCAAAGAATTAAATCCGGCATAATCCAAGTTCATCGGTATATAATTTCCTTGAGACTGATCGGCGCTAGCATCCAACAATTGTTGAGTAGCCTGAGCGAAACAAAGTTTTGCCGACACTAATGACGTCATAACTATTGCAAACAACCAACTTTTTTTCATAAATATATCCACGACACGTTTACTCCACATTATTGCGACTAAGCGCGTATTTTACAACCGTAAATCCCAAAGGATTTTTCAACCTTTCTCCATATTTTACCGTCTTACGACGATAATTAATTGTCAAAGTAGCTGTCCAATAGCTTATGTCGGGATTGAGTGAATCAGCATAAGTATCACTGGCTTCATATTCAACTTGCCATATATTGTTGGACAATTCATTAATTGATAAAATTCTGATTTTGCGCTCCATTCCCTTATCTTTGATAAGCGTTAGAGCCTTTTTAGCAATATTATCCCAAAATTCTTGATAGATTTGCGGAGATGATACTTCTTGAATTGTTCCGCCGGGATTCCAACGAGATTTCATGACATCAAGACTATGATCAAATGAACTACGTTGCAAGACATAGTCTCTGACAAAAACCTCCGTAATAGCTTTATAATTTCGCAATTCTCCGGTTATCGGGGTAATATTATAAACGCGCTCGGATTGACTTTGAAAAGTGAGCAAAAACGGAGCTACACGATACAACGGAATTATTTGGAAGATTGCCATAACCAATACAATATTGCAACAAATACTCAGAGCGGTAATAATAGCAAAAGCGCGCGCTGTCCACAAATAACGTTTTTCGGCAATATTAGCAACAAACAATTTTTCACTCTTGCCAAAATTAGAGTGGCCTGCACCACCGGGAGAACGCCTTCCCGTTATCATTTTCGGTTGAGTTTGTCCGTATTTTATCTCTTCCACCATTATTCAGCCTTTATCCCTTAAATTGTGGCAACAAACCAGTCCGGTAAAGTGTGAGGAAGTTCAACCTCAATACAAGCACAAGGAGATAATTTAAGCTCATCAATACCAGTACCGATACCGACCGGTTCGGGCTCGTAATAAGAACCATAACATCCGGATATAAGAAACAAAACCGCAAATATCAATAACTTATAGCGCGTTTTCATTGATTTTACCCTCTTTAAAAACAATTATACAAAGTATACTTTATGTTAAGGTATACTGTTTTATTTTAAATGTCTAACTATTGCATGACACTTATCAACAAAATAGAATAAACAATTCGGCAAGCAAGTTTTTTAAAGTTTGTCGGTTTGAGAATAACGAACGACGGTAAAACCTAACGGATTTATCAAACGATAAAAAGAAAAAGCTCGTTCCGGTATGAATTTAGCGGTAATAGCAGTGGTCCAAAATCTGGTTTTTACGCTATCGGAAGAAGCTCTGGTTCCTTTAGTATTAGGCAAATCATAAGTCTTAAAATCCACCGTCCATGTGGAAGAATTTCCTTGTCGCAACATAGACACTATTTCGACTTCACGAGTGAGCGGCTGGCTGACAATTTGTTCCCAGGTGTTTACTAAAGGAGCACCAAATTCGTTATAAACTTGAGGAGATGATAGAAAATGCACCATGCCGCCGGCCATCCAGCGAGATTGCATTTCGACACGGTCGTGAACAATGGTGTTACGCAACATTATATATTGTTTTATATACATTTTCAATAACGCTTCACGTGAGGGCATATCAAAAGATATTGCTTCGTGACTGACCAAATCTTCGGAAGAACTGTTTTTAACCAGTAATAACGGCTCAACCGTAACGCGCGGAGCCATACGAAATACCACCAAAGATGCCAAGACTAAAAAGGTCATTGACAGAGCGGTAATCAACACCAAGATTCGAGATATAATCATATAATAAATAACTTTGGCCGAATGGCTTGTTTTATCCAGACGATCAAGATATTGCGGACCTTTGGGGGCATCTCCGGTAATAGCTTTTACAGCAGAATCGTTTTCAATTTGCGGATTTTGTATATTTTCTTCCATCAGTAATTAGCGCAATACGCCTCCTCTAAATCCCGATATTGAGGATCAACTCCTTCATAATCGTCTCTTTTCTTTTTGCTTTTGTCGTCATATTTTTCACGAGCACTCTCGTCGGCAATAGCCTCATTTATTTCATCATTTGCTTTATTTTGCCATTCATCTTCATTAATAAGGTTCATGGTTACGTTAATATATTCACTGGGATATTGATACTTACCTTTACCTTTTAGGCCGTCGATCTTTTTATAATTATAGTATGTTACATTTTGGCCGGTCTTTTTATCCTTCTTTGTCTCGCTGTCGTTGGATTTTATTTCTAAAAATTCCACCAATTTTTGCAGTTCATCAAGACGATTTTTAATTAATTCGGCTCTTTCATTATCTTTATCGGAAGATTCGGATGGCTCGGCAGTATTTTTTTCAGAATCTTCCGAATTTGGTTCATAAGCGGAAATTAACTGCGTAACCTGTCCAAGTATAATTTCCTTGGCTGTGCGTAATTGTGCTTTAATTTTATCAATTATTGTATTGTCAGTCAGATCCCAGTTTGGATCAAATTTCGGCCTTGGGGCATTTTCAGCCCAGATTTCATTATTTTTATCTTCAAATAATTCTTTCAATTCAGCCATTTGATTTTCTTTCTTCTTTTCCATCTCTTCCAAAGATTGTTTCATCTTTTTCTCAGATTCAGCTTGACGTAAGAAATCACCGATTTGATTGCGAGACAATTGAGCCTGCTCGGAAATTGCCAGATTTCTGTTATCATCCTTACTGGGGCTTTTGTCGTTCTGAGCGCGGAAATTATCATTATAAAGCTCATAAAGGGCGGCTTTGAAATAAATATTATTATTTTCATCAGCATCCAGTATCATTCCTAATTCACTAGCCTTACATTCTTCCGAAGAAAAAGGAGGTATATCTTCTTCTGATTGATGATTTATTTTAGCATCTATATCATAATAAGTAAGTTTAATGTTATCATTTTCGTCCATGTCAATTAAAATACATTTTGGCAAATTTTCTGTTTGAAGATCAGTTCGTGTAATGTATTTTCTATCCGTTTGATGATCGTAGGTGTATTTTTGTTTATCTTTGAAAGCATAAACATCTAATACTACCGTTTTGTTCTTACCAACCACGCGACAAGGCATTATACCTCCTCGCAGGAGAGCTACA
>CAMOLN010000115.1 GCA_946618745.1 uncultured Alphaproteobacteria bacterium
TGTCTTCCTTCACGCAACGTAATTCGAACCATATTTCTCTTAGCTTCGTTAGTAGCTTTGGTAATAGCCTCCGGAACTTCGGCTGCTTTACCCGAACCATAACCGACGCGTCCTTTTTGGTCACCGACAACCACAACCGCGGCAAACGACATTGTGCGTCCGCCTTTAACAGTCTTGGCAACGCGGTTAACGTGAACCAATTTTTCAACTAACTCGTCAGTCTTCTTTTCAGCTCTGTTATTATGCTGATCAACAGATTGTTGTGCCATTTGAACCTCCTTAGAATTTCAATCCAGCACTGCGTGCTGCGTCAGCCAAAGCCTTGATGCGACCATGATAAATATAACCGCCGCGATCAAAAACCACTTCCATAACACCGGTCTTAACAGCGCGCTCTGCAACCAATTTGCCGACAAAACTTGCCGCTTCAATATTGGCTGTTTTCTTTAAGCTGTCGCGAACTTCTTTATCCAAAGTTGATGCCGATGCTACAGTAACACCCTTATTATCATCGATAATTTGAGCATACATATGTTTTCCGCTGCGAAATACCGACAATCTCATCTTGCCGTTGGCAGCTTTCTTAAGAGCCGAGCGAACGCGCCCTTTTCTCTTTTCAAACAATTCTTTTGGTGTACTCATTTCAATTACCCTTATTTCTTCTTGCCTTCTTTACGACGTACATATTCGCCGACATATTTAATACCTTTTCCTTTATAAGGTTCAGGCTTTCTCCAATTGCGAATTTCTGATGCCGTCTGTCCGACAAGTTGTTTATCTGCACCAAAGATACTGATTTGTGTCGGCGAAGCACAAGTGATTTTCAAACCCTTGGGAGTTTCTACAATAACATCATGTGAAAAACCTAAAGATAAAACCAATTTAGTTCCATCAACGCGTGCTTTATAACCAACGCCAACCAGTTCCAAATCTTTCTTAAAGCCTTCGTTAACACCTTTAACAAGAGTATTAACATTGGCTCTGGTAGTTCCCCACAAAGCTCTTGCTTCTTTAGTTTCAGCTTTCGGTGAAACAACCACTTTGTTACCGTCTAATTTAACTTCAACATGATCAACATCATAATGACAAGACAACTCGCCATTTTTACCTTTAACCGCAATGTTGCCGTTATCAACCGTAACATTAACTCCGTCAGGAACAATAACCGGATATTTTCCAACTCTTGACATAGTAAATATCCTCCCTTAAAATACCTGACACAAAATCTCACCGCCGACATTGGCTTTACGAGCATCATTGTCGCTCATAACACCCTGCGGTGTAGAAACAATCGAAATACCCAAGCCGTTATATACTCTCGGCAAATCTTTCACAGACGAATAAACTCTTCTGCCCGGAGTAGATACACGGAAAATTTCGGTGATAACCGAAGCACCCTCAAAGTATTTCAGTTTAATATGAAGTTCATCAATTCCGGGACGAACATTGGTCTTTTCATAACCCAAAATATATCCCTCTTTTTTCAAAACTTCCAAAACATTTTCACGCAAGCGAGAAGCAGGTGATACGACTTCACTCTTCTTTGCTCTCTGTGCGTTTCTAATGCGTGTGAGCATATCGCCCAAAGGATCAGACATAGACATAATCTTATCTCCCTACCAGCTTGATTTAACCAATCCCGGAATCTCGCCGAAACTTGCCATATCTCTCAACTCAACACGGCTCAGACCGAATTTCCGGTAAACACTGCGAGAACGTCCGGTGATTCTGCAACGATTTCTATATCTGATTTTTGCAGAATTACGCGGCATCTCGGCTAATTTCAAAGTAGCCTGAAATCTCTCTTCGGGAGAGACGGTTTTATCCATAACTACTTTCTTGAGCTTATTACGGCGAGAAGCAAATTTCTCTGCCATTTTAGCTCTTTTCAAGTTTCTGTAAACTGAACTTGTTTTTGCCATTAGTTTCTCTCCACTTATTTCTTGTAAGGCAGGTTAAAAGCTGTCAACAAAGCCTTTGCCTCTTCATCAGTTTTAGCTGATGTGCAAATGCAAATATCCATACCTCTGACATTCTCAACCTTATCATAGTTAATTTCAGGAAAGATAATCTGCTCTTTTATACCGAAAGCAAAGTTACCTCTGCCGTCAAAGTTTTTGCCGGTAATACCGTGAAAATCTCTGACGCGCGGTAATGCCATATTAATTAATCTTTCCAAGAACTCATACATTCTGGTCGAACGCAATGTAACTTTGCATCCGATAGGCATACCTTCTCTCAGCTTAAAAGTAGCTATAGACTTGCGAGCCGTTGTCATAACCGGCTTTTGACCGGCAATCAAGGCCAACTCTTCCATAGCGTTGTTCAATTTTTTCTTATCGGCAGTAGCCTCGCCAACACCGATATTCAATACAATTTTAGTCAGCTTAGGAATCTCATGTGGGTTGGTGTAACCGAATTTTTCCACAAGAGATTTTTTTATGACTTGATTGTATAAATCTTCAAAATTTGCCATAAATTTTTCTCCCATTAATCGATTACGTCACCGGTTTTGCGAGCGAAGCGCACTTTCTTACCCTTAACTTCCTTGTAACCTATCTTTGTGGCTTTGCCATCTTTTGCATAAGCTACTTTGGAAACGTTTAACGGTGCCTCTTTGGTAACAATTCCTCCGGGGTTGGTTTGGCTGGGTTTGGTATGTCTTTTTACCATATTAACCCCGCTCACAACAACCTTATTTTCTTTCGGCATTGCTTTCAAAACTTCACCAGTTTTGCCTTTGTCATCACCTGACAAAATAACAACTTGGTCGCCCTTTTTAATTTTTAACTTAGGCATTATAATACCTCCGGTGCTAATGAAATAATTTTCATAAATTTCTTGCTTCTGAGCTCTCTGGTTACGGGGCCGAAGATACGGGTACCAATCGGCTCACCGTCTTTATTGATGAGAACAGCAGCATTTTTATCAAAACGAATCACTGATCCGTCTTTGCGTCTGATATCCGAAGCAGTACGAACTATCACTGCTTTGTGAACATCACCTTTCTTCACACGACCCTTTGGTATAGCATCTTTAATTGACACTACAATGACATCGCCAACAGAGGCATGCATTCTCTTGGAACCCCCAAGAACTTTAATGCACTGCACCAGACGAGCACCAGAATTGTCGGCGACATCAAGGTTGGTTTGCATCTGTATCATTTTTTATTTCCTTTTCTATTTTACGTTATCGCTTTACACTCCTACTCGACACATCACCAAGAAAAAATCTCTCGCGTTGATAAATCTCATTCGAGTATAAAGCAATCACTCCTAGGCGTTATTAACGATTACAGTCCAAGTCTTGGTTTTCGACTTTGGAGCGCATTCTTCAATGCTTACCATATCACCAACTTTGAACTGATTATTCTCATCATGAGCTGCATATTTTTTGCTTTTCTTGATGAATTTCTTATAAACAGGATGCATAACTTGACGCTCTACACTGACTACGACAGTTTTATCCTGTTTATCACTCACAACAACACCCTGAAGAATTCTTTTAGGCATAATATTTCTCCCTTAGCTATTCTTCTTGCGCTCGGTAATGAGCGTATTGATTTTGGCTACTTCCTTACGAACTTTCGCCAGCTGGGCTGTGTTTTGCAATTGTCCGGTCGACTGCTGAATGCGCAAGTTAAATTGCTCTTTCTTATCTTCAAGCAACTTAGCTTCCAATTCATCCAAGCTCATAGCTCTCAAATCTTTAGTTTTTGTTTTAACCATTATTCTGCTCCCAATTCTGAATTAAGTTTTTTTACAAACTTAGTTTTAATCGGTAACTTAGCAGCACCCAAAGCTAAAGCCGAACGAGCGATTTCCTCGCTAACACCGCCGCATTCAAACAAAATGCGCCCTGGTTTAACTCTGGCTACCCAAAATTCTACTGAGCCTTTTCCTTTTCCCATACGAACCTCGGCAGGTTTATCCGAAACCGGAACATCCGGGAAAATTCTGATCCATAACTGACCAAGCCTTTTCATCTCACGAGTGATCGCTCTACGAGCAGCCTCAATTTGACGAGCCGTAATACGATCCGGAGTCAAAGCTTTTAAGCCGTATGAACCGAAACTCAATTCTGATCCGCCTTTGGCCAGACCATGTATACGGCCCTTATGCTGTTTGCGGAATTTCATTCTTTTTGGACTTAACATTTTTATTCACCTATTATTTCTGTTCAGCCAACTTTTTGTCCTGAGCCATCGGATCATGAGCCATAAT
>CAMOLN010000116.1 GCA_946618745.1 uncultured Alphaproteobacteria bacterium
GCTTTGCATTTTCCATGGTTACCCCCATGGTTTGTCCGGCTACAACGACCGGCGATTGAGCGGCAGTTTTGCGAGTATAGCCTTTGGTATCAACATTGGCGATATTGTTGCTGACAATCTCTAATTGAGATTGAGCTACTTTCATTCCGCTTAATGAGCTTGAAATACTGCTGAGTAATGCCATGATCGTTCTCCTTTACATTGTGCGGTTAAAGGCTAAAGCGTTGCGAGTATTATCCAAGGGAGTATATGCTCCCCTTGAGCCGTAAGAAGTGGATTTAATCGCATTGTTTTGCTTTACAATACCGATAAAAGTATCCATTACCGCTTTGCCTGCATCCATACGGGTTTTGAGCAACATTTCGTTTTGTTTGAGTTGCTCGTCAAGTTGAGCCGAAGCTTGTTGCAGTTTGTTTTTGGCTTCAGATTGATATTCTTTGATTGCTTCACGATTTTTGATGAAAAATGAGCAAAGCGAACGATAAGCGGCAACAGTTTTGATTTTTTGCTCGTAAAGAGCTTTTATCGCCTTAATATCGCCGGCTTTGAGAGCAATATTTTCCTGAGAAATAACTTCGGAAAACGAAGCCACAATTGAAAGCATCATTTCAATTTTATCGGCTATTTCTTTTGCATCTAAATTTTCCATGATCTTTCTCCTTATAATGAGGCCGAATTTTCTTCCTGCATTTGCAGAATAGCCTGCATAACATAATCTTTAACCCCGATATTGCCGGTTTTTGCCATTTCTTTGCCATATTCATCAAGCAACAACGAACGATAGATTTTTTCAGCATGACCGCCACCAAACAAACCGTCGGTTGAAACACCTTCAAACATGCTTTCCATCATACGGGTTATGAAAAATGCTTCAAAATTTTCAGCAGATTCTTCGGCTTTTTTGTTAGCAACATTTTGTTTGATTGCCGCTAACGGAGAGATTAAGCTGTCATCAAAAATATTTATCATTTCCATGGCTTTTCTCCTTAAATAACCTCAATTTCGGCCTGCAAGGCACCGCTGGCTTTGATAGCCTGCAAAATGCTGATTAAATCTCGCGGAGTAACACCTAAAGCATTAAGTCCATCAACCAAATCCTGTAAATTGATACCGGTATCAAGAACTTTCATTTGTGCTTCGCGATCTTCATTTACTTCAACCAATTCCGTGTTAACAACGATAGTTTCGCCCAAGGTAAACGGCTCGGGTTGAGAAACCAAGGGAATATCGGAAATTTTGATGGTTAAGTTGCCTTGAGCAATAGCTAAACGATTGATTTTAACGTCTTTACCGATAACCACAATACCGGAAGCCTCATCAATTACTACTTTAGCCTGGGTATCGGGCTGAATTTGCAACTGTTCAACTTTGGTCATCAAATCAACAATATTTTTGCTGTATTTGGCCGGAACACTTAAAGTTACGGTGCCGGGGTCAACAGCTTTGGCATTAGGAGTTCCCAACATGGCATTGATAGCATCAGCAACGCGGCGCGAAGTAGTAAAATCGGGATTACGCAGAGCAATATTGATATTATTCAAACTTTCCAACTCAAAGGGAATTTCACGCTCAACAATTGCACCGCTGGCAATACGACCGGAAGTGGGAACACCTTTTAACACCGAAGTTCCGGCAGCTTGATTACCGGCAACAACCGCACCGGTGGCAACCGTGCCTTGAGCAAGAGCATAAACTTCACCGTCAGCACCTTTTAAGGGAGTGGCAATCAAAGTTCCGCCAAGCAAATTTTTGGCATCACCGAGAGCAGAAACCGTAACATCAATACGTGATCCTTGGCGAGCAAAAGCCGGAAGATTGGCGGTAACCATAACCGCGGCAACGTTTTTAGCTTTGATTTGACCGTCACGGGCATTAATACCAATCATATCAAGCATTGAAATCAAACTTTCTTTAGCAAAATCTACCGATTTGATGTTATCACCGGTACCGTTTAAGCCGACAATCAGACCATAGCCGATAAGTTGGTTGTCACGCACACCTTCAAAATCGGCAATATCTTTAATTCGGGATACAGCATTTGCCGAACCGATGTTAAAAAATATGGCGGTGGCGGCTGCTATAATTGTTATATTTTTCAATGCACTAATCATTTTCATAACTAATTCCCCAATAGTTTTTTGAGCATATCTTGAGAGAATTTATGCAATTAGCGTGCCAAAAAAAAGATAAAAGATAATAATTAAATTCGAAGATGCCTTATTCGCGGTTTTTTAACCGCTCAGGCATGGCAGGTTTGTTTATGTTACTTTTTGGCAACAAAAAGTAACCAAAAATTGTTGGGATGATTCTTTTAGCTACTTTTGGACGCCCAAAAGTAGCACAAAAGGCGTCGGACTGGTCGGACAAGCGGTTTTAGAGTTTTTTTTGCAGCCTCCGCCAAACTCGTTGGCGACCGATAGCGCCAACTCAAACAAGTGGCGGAATATGCTGATTGCGGCTGATACAAAACTCTAAAACTTTTTCGCTTGTCCTCTCAAGTCCGAACCTAAAAAAATGCGGCTCGTAATTCTAAACCCTAAAAAAAATAAATATATGTCATACCTCAATCGGCAGAAATAAAACGACTTAAATGTCACCCCTGAGCCGATTGAAATGAGGCGAATAGCGGAAATTATGTCGCCCTCGGTTATTTTCCTCAAGAAAGGGAAAAAAAATGTGTGGTGTATAACCTCGACGGCCAAAAAATCACGCCGACAATTATTTTCGGCCGTGACAAAGTTGACCCTGACTTTGCGGGTAACTACCCTGTAAAATTCAGAGCCGGAGGATTCTATAAGGGGTTTGGCAAGGTAGCCAGCCCCAGCTATCCGGATATGTATCTGCAAATATGATATGCAAAAAAAAACAAACCGGTCGGATCCGTAAAGATCTGACCGGTTTGTTTTTTTACATCACCACCTCGCCGGCGGCAATGTATTTTTCTAATTCCTCGTTGAAAACCTTGTTGAAATACAAGGTCTCAAGCCGCTGAAGAGTGAGTGTGGTCTTGTAGGATCCCTCATGGGAATCAAGCATTAACAAATCTCCGTCGATTGTTACGTCGGCGGGAAGGACTCTAACAGACACTCCCTTGACATCTCGAGGGGTTCTGATTTCATCTCGCAGGACATCTATGAATGCCTGGTGCCCTCCGCAAGAGAACATAAGTGCCGGACGGTAGCTTTGTTCGCCCAACTTATTCTCTATTACCACGCCCCATTGGGTGGGGATACGCTCCGGAATTTCCATGTGTTCCCGGATTCGATTTTCAATTTTCTTGTCCATTTTTTAGATTTTTTAGTTTAATAATATATGTTAATAATCAGTGTTAGGAATTATTTATACGATAGAAAATAAATTAGAGTCAAGTTTTTTTGTGCAAAAAAAGCTAAAGCTCTCAAAAATTGAGAGCTTTAGCTTGAAAAAACAATAAGTTAGAAATAACGCTTCAACAAACCTTCCAAGGCCTTGCCGTGGCGAGCTTCATCGCGTGCCATTTCGTGAACCGAATCGTGAATAGCATCGAGATTAAGTTCTTTAGCCTTTTTGGCAATAGCCATTTTGCCATGACAAGCACCGTTTTCGCCGGCCAACATTTTTTCGAGATTGGCTTTGGTGGAAGTTGAAACCAATTCGCCCAACATTTCGCCGAAACGAGCGGCGTGCTCGGCTTCTTCATGAGCAATTTGCTCCAAGACAACCGCAACCTCGGGCAAGCCTTCACGCATCGCCTGACGCGCCATGGCCAAATACATACCGACTTCGGAGCACTCGCCGTTAAAATGATTACGCAGACCTTCTAAAATTTCGGCATCGACACCTTTGGCTATACCGATTACATGCTCGGCCGCCCAAGACATTGCCTCTTCTTTGTAAGGAACAAGTTTTTCGCCTTTGGCTTTGCAAACCGGACAAACGGCTTCCGCACCTTCGGCAATTTCAAAAACCTGACCGCATACCAGACATTTATATTTCATAGTTCACCTCTTTTGATTAAATTAAATTCGTTTTATGTGTAGCAGAATCGTAAATGTTTTTAAATCGCTTTTTGTTTCCTTACACAGATTTTTGTAAAAATATATCTTGCCAAAAATATTTTTTGAGATTAAGGTGGTTGGGTTTTGTAATTATTATGTATAACTTAAAAAAATCTGAGAGATGAGAAAAGAAGCTAAAAAAGCTAAAACAGCTTTAGAAAAAATGCTAAAGTGGGCAAAG
>CAMOLN010000117.1 GCA_946618745.1 uncultured Alphaproteobacteria bacterium
CTATGCAAAATTTGGGTGATAAATGGGCGATTTTTGCCCGCGCCAACGGAGTTGACGGCGATATGGCAACCATCGATAAATCCTATATGTTGGGCGCAGTAATCAATAATCCGTGGAATCGTAATTCGCTTGATCAAATCGGCTTTGCCGCCGGCTTAAATCACATTAACGAAACAGCCGTCGGTGCAGAATTAGAGCATAATTACGAAACGATTTTGGAAGGTTATGTTGCTTACGGAATTTCCTCTTTTATGACTATCACCCCCGATATTCAGGTTTATTTCAATCCGGCGGAAAATCCCAAGTCCGATAATGCTTTTGTCTTTTCCTTGCGCGCCACGGTATTTTTCTAAAGCTAAAAAAAATAGCGGTGGAATTTAAAAACTTTGCCTTTACATTATCCCGATTATCGTAATAAATTGAACACGAATTTATTACAGATTGAAGAGTTTTGTTATGAAGAAAATAATATTGGGATTGCTTATGTTTTTGACCGCTTGTACCACAGTTGAAAAACCGGTTGTAACCGAACCTACACCACAGAAACAACCGACTAAAACGGTTGATCATGCTCCGATTATCGGCGGAGTTGAACGGGTTTATTTTGATGGTATCAAAACGCCTTTTCATGCACGAATTGATACCGGTGCCGAAACCTCGTCGATTGATGCCCAAAACATCACTCCTTTTGAGCGCGATGGCGAAAAATGGGTTTCTTTTGAATTGGTCAATCGTTCCAGCGGCGAAAAACTCAAATTTGAAAAACCGGTCAAACGCCGCACCATTATTGTCCGCACCGGCAAAGAAGAGCGTCGCTATGTGGTCAGACTCAAAATTCGTATGGGTAAAAATCTCATAACTTCCGATTTTTCGCTTAATGATCGTTCCAAGTTTGAATATCAGGCCTTAATCGGTCGCAACATTATCAACGGCCGTTATATTGTTGACACATCAGTCAGCAACACTTTGCGCTAGGACTATAAAAAATGAATAAAATCAAACAATTTAAAAAAGTGAAATTCAACGCTTTGATTAAAAAATTTCGCTCGGTAAGATTTGTCTTATCGATATTGTTGGTGTTGTCTTTAATCTACACCGGCATAAGTGCTTATTACAAAGTTAAATATTGGGGTTTCAGCATTTCTCCCAAACAAAATACCAATGTTTGGGCTATTGAGGCTCATGTTAATTTTATTGCCGACGGCTCGCCGATTGAGGTTAATTTAGCTATTCCTTCCAAAAATAAAGGTTTTAAGATTTTGGAGGAAAATATCATCGCCAATGGTTATAAGACACAAAAATCCGCCGATAAAATTACTTTTACCGCACGCAACATGATCGGCGAACAGGATTTATATTACAAGATTATGGTGTTTGATAATACCAACGGCAAAGACAAGCTTAAAGACGAAGCACCCAAAGCTCCTAAAAAGCCTAATTTGGATGAAACGACTTTGGCTCAGGCTCAACAAATTTTATCTTTAAGTGAGCAGATTGACGGCAATGATGCTATCGAAAAGTTGATTGTTATGTTTAATCAAGAGCCGCTTGATCCGGCCTTAAAGTCTTATTTGCCGGTGCAATATACCCCAAAACAAAAACTTGAAATCATGCAGCAGCTTTTGAGTATCAAAGGCATTTCCACCCGTATTTCTCGTGGTCTGAAACTTGAGGAGGGGCAAAAAATCACACCTGACCTGATGTTGGAGGCTTATATTGATAAGGCTTGGCACATATATGATCCTGATACCGGTATCAGAGGGTTGCCCGATAATTTTTTGTTGTTTCAACGTGGTGGCAAATCATTACTTGACGTAATTGGCGGTGAAGATTCTTCAATTAAATTTTCTTTGCAAAAATCAATTACCTCAACCATGAATTTAGCCAGTCGTCGTGCTAAATTGTTGCGCAAAGCCGGTCTGTATAATTTTAGTATTTACAATCTTCCTTTATCCTCGCAAAACAGCCTTAAATGGTTGTCGGTATTTCCGATTGCCATTTTATTTGTAGTGCTGTTGCGCAACGTTATCGGTGTTCGCACCATGGGCACTTTCACTCCGATGTTGATAGCCATGTCTTTTGTTCAAACCGGATTTTGGGCGGGCTTGGTATGTTTCAGCTTTATAGTGTCTCTCGGCTTGCTTATCCGATTCGTTATGTCTAAACTTAATTTATTGCTGGTTCCGCGTATCTCGGCGGTAGTGATATTTGTAATTTTGATTATTACCGCGCTGACCTTCCTCGGCTATAATTTCAATATCAAAATTGCTCAAGCCTCAGTTTATTTTCCGATTATTATTACCGCTTGGGTTATTGAGCGTGCCTCGATTATTTGGGAAGAAGACGGTGCTAAAAACGCTTGGAGCGAATTATCCAACAGTCTGTTGGTCGGAATTATCGTTTATTTTGTAATTTCCAACGATTACGTTCAACATTGGATGTTTGTGTTTAATGAAATCAATCTGGTGATTTTATTTATCGTTATGTTGTTGGGAACTTATACCGGCTATCGTTTGACCGAACTCAAACGTTTTGCCCCGTTAGTCAAGAGAAAATAAATGTTTAATTGGTTTAAGGCAATCAAAGAACTTCCCGAACTGTTGCGCGCCAACGGAATTTTGGGCATGAATGCACGCAACTATGCGGTTATTGCCCGCCACAATTCGCGCCGGCTCTATCCCTTGGTTGATGACAAGGTAAAGACCAAAGATTTGGCGGTCAAATTCGGGGTTAATACTCCTGATTTAATCGGAGTTATCGAGCATCAATATCAAGTTGCCGATGTTCTTAATATGGTTAAGAATCATTCCGAATTTGTGGTAAAACCTGCGCATGGTTCCGGCGGCAAAGGGGTTATGGTGATTAAAAACTATGCCGATAATCAGTTTACTTTGGCTTCCGGCAGAATTATCGGTTATAATGAGTTGTATCAGCACATATCTAATATTTTAAGCGGACTTTATTCCCTCGGCGGACAATATGATTCTGCCTTGATTGAAGAAATGGTGCATTTTTCCGATGTATTTAAGGACTACAGTTATCACGGTGTGCCTGATGTCCGCGTTATTGTCTATCAGGGTTATCCGATTATGGCAATGACACGTTTGGCAACTCAAGAATCCGGCGGTCGTGCCAATCTTCACCAAGGCGCAGTCGGTGTCGGACTTGACATCAAAACCGGCAAAACCAAGCAGGCGGTTCAACACAATCTGCCGATTGCAATTCACCCTGATACTAAGGCGGAGTTGCGCAAAATTGAGGTGCCTTTGTGGCGCGAACATTTATTGATTGCTGCCAAAGCTTATGAAATGACCGGTTTAGGTTATTTCGGCGCTGATATTGTGCTTGATGCCCGCAAAGGCCCGATGATGTTAGAGCTTAATGCCCGCCCCGGTTTAGCTATCCAAATAGCCAACGGCGAGGGGCTCAAACAAGCAATTAAAAAGGTTGATAAATATTATCCCAAGAATTTATCCCCCGAAGAACGCGTCGCCTATGTTTTAGGTTAAAAATTTTTGCATTATGCTTTTTTAATTCCTATATAAATAACAGATAAATATTACAAAGGAGAAAATATTATGACTGAAAGCAAAAAGCTCAAAGGTTCGACCACTCCGAAAATCGGTGATGCCAAAACTAAAAGTATCAAAAATGACGATACCAAAAAGTTGGGTGTAAGTGCAACCCGCGCCAAGAAAATCAAACATTCTTATAAAGTCAAAGATGCTGAAAATGCCCTGTTGCTCAAACTCAAAGACGGCGATGTTATTATAGAGATGTATGGTGATGATGCCCCCAATCATGTTGCCCGCATCAAAGAATTGGTTCGTCAGGGTTTTTATAACGGCCTTAAATTTCACCGTGTAATTGACGGATTTATGGCACAAACCGGATGTCCTTACGGCACCGGCACCGGAGGCTCGGGCAAAAAACTCAAAGCCGAGTTCAACCGCAATCCTCATAAACGCGGCACTGTTTCCATGGCCCGTTCCATGATGCCGGATTCGGCGGATAGTCAGTTTTTTATCTGCTTTGCCGATTGTCCGTGGTTAGATGGTCAATACACAGTCTGGGGCGAAGTAACTTCCGGTATGGAATATGTTGATATGATTAAGCGCGGCGAGGGCGCCAACGGCGAAGTCAGCACCCCCGATGAAATCATCTCGATGTCGGTAATCGCCGATATCT
>CAMOLN010000118.1 GCA_946618745.1 uncultured Alphaproteobacteria bacterium
ATTGAACCGCCGACACGAGGATTTTCAGTCCTCTGCTCTACCAACTGAGCTACCTGAGCATCAAGTTTATTTTCAGTTGACTTCGCCCTTATAAAACAAAAAATTTTTATTGGCAAGCAAAATTTTTATATTTTGTGTGTTTTTTTATTCAATATGCTCACAACAATTGCAATGACAACATTTTTCTTCGCTCTCAACCTGCACATTACAATGCTCAATGGCAAATTTCTCATCTAATTTTTGAGCAATTTTTTGCGCTATTTTTATATCATCGGAGACAACATGACATTCCAAAGCACTCTCATGCTCGTCCAAACACCACAAATGCAAATGATGGACATCTTTGACTCCTTTGATTTTGGCAATTGTTTTTTTGACCTCGTTCAAATCAATGTCATCAGGGGCGGCATTCATCAAAATATTGACAATCGGCTTAAAAGATACTACCGCTTGCCATATCATGTAAGCGGCGATTATCAAAGCAATCACTCCGTCAATGCGATAGATTCCCCACAACATAACACAAAGGCCGGAGACAATCACGCCGATTGAGCCGAAGGCATCGGCCAAATTATGCACAAATACCATTTTCATATTGTGGCTGTGGTGCGAACCGTGGTGAGAGATTTTGGCGGTAAAAGCATCAATTAACAAAGCCAAAACCGATATAATAACTATCATCTTGCCGTCAATCTGCTCAGGAGTAATCAAACGCCCTATTCCCTCGACCGCCAAATAACATCCCGAGATGAACAACAGAATCAAATTGATAAATCCGCCGATAACTTCGGCTCGGCGAAAACCATAGGTATATTTGGCATCGGCTTTTTTAGCACCAATTTTAAAAGCAATTACCGCTACCAAAATTGACAGAGCGTCGGAAGTATTGTGCAGAGCATCGCCGATTAAAGCCACACTGCCGGAAATCACTCCACCGATAATTTCAACCAAACTCAAAAACATATTAATGATAAAAGACAGCAACAATAAGCTGACGGTTTTGGATGATATTTCGTGATGATGATGTTCGTGCATTGGTTATATCTCCTTATCTATTCTTGTTGTAAGAACGATAATCTCAAAAGTCAACCGAATTTATTTTTCTATCCTACAAGAGCGATAATAGCCGATTACGCTTAAAACAAAAATTATCAAATCGGCAACTAAAGCGGGAAAAGCCATAATCGCCGCGTCATAAACCGCCCAAATAGCCAAATTGATAGCAAGAGCTAATTTGACGCTTTTATTACTGGTAAATCCCCAACCTAACCACAAAGTATATTGGATACTGCCGATAATCGGTAACCAACCGATAAAACCATTCCGATTAACTAAAACACCACAGATTGTCATAATAAAAGCAATAATAATCGTTATTTTGTGTGTATTTTTATCAAAATAAACCAGAGCATTACGCAACATAGAGGCTAAAGTTACTACCGCGCCGGAAAATCCCCCTAATGCAATATTAGAAAGTGTGCAAAAAAGGCAATCAAAAATCTGATAAAAAACTGTCCGTTTTTTATCCAAAACTATCGAACTCAAGGCTAAGAACACCACCCCGATAAAAGATAAAATATTGCCGATAATTAAATATGTCATGGCAATTATTATAATCTGATAAGGTTTAAGAAAAGTTTACTATACACAATTAAATTTTTAAGGGTTGTCAAACAGGCGAGCGGTTGATAGAAAAAATAAGTAAATAATTTTTGTAATAAGGACTAAGGGAACTATGAATCGTAAATTTGGTTTGTTTTTAGGTTGTGCTTTGCTGGCGGCAACAACGGCTAATGCACAAGATGATAATGCAACTGCTAAGGCTGAATGGAGAGCAAATTTTCGCCGGGTGGCTTTAGATGTGTCGTCAACCAGCGTCGGCAATGCCGAAGAATATAAAAATTCGCCCAATTCCAAGTTGAGTGCTGACGGCGAGGAAGTTGTCAAAGGGGTTTTCGATTTTGTATTAGAGCATGAGACTGCTTCATCACGCTGGGATAACGGAGTTTATGCCGAATATGGTAAAACCACGCTTAAACCGGCTGAGGGCGAAAAGACTAAAACAGAAAATGCCGACAAAATTTTGTTGTCAACCGATTATACCGAAAAAATGTGGAAATGGGACGAAGCTGATATAGGACCTTTTGCCAGTTTGGGTTATCAGACCGAATTTACCGAAAATGATGATGCTCCGCGTACCAAAGTTATTCGCGGTAAAGCCGGTGTGAAAGCCTTGAACGGAACTTATTTTGACGAGATGTATGCGGCAATCGTGCAAGACTGGGATATGACTTATGATGAGGATATTCAAAAGACGGCCGGTGAAGTCGGGGGCAGATGGAAATATAATTTGCGCGACGGGGTTGACTTCAAACTGGAGGGATATTATCGCCGCTATTTTGCTTACAGCAAATATAATGCCACCGATTTTGAAGATGAATTAAACGCAACCGCTCGGATGGATGTTGAATTGAAAAACAATTTCAAACTTTCGCCGTTTGTGCAATATTTTCGCGCCAAAGCCAGAGGAGCCGAAAAATACGGCGACAATGTGTTAATCGGGTTGTCTTTGGGGTATGAAAATATATTTGATTTGTAATTCAACATTATAAACTAGCTTAAAGACCGCAATTTTGCGGTCTTTATTTATATCGCATATTCTTTGTCGGATGTTTTTGGCTGTTGGGAATTTTTGTTGCGTTGGTTACGTGTGGAACGTTTTTGACGCTGTTTTTCAATGGTTCCGCGTAATCTTTTTATCTGTTCGGCTCTTTCCTGCATACGTTTTTTGATTGAGGTAATTTCATTATGACGACGAGAAATTTCATCTTCAGGTAAATCGGCTATATTATTTTCCAATAACTCTTTACATAACTTATCATCAGATTGTTGCGCTTCATTAAGCACGATAAGTTGTTGGTCCAACCCCAACAATTCATTTAACTCTTTCTCTTCCGGAGTTAATCCTCTATGTTCATCATCAGGTCCGAGCCTTTTACGCATAACCAAAACCTCCTTTAATCTTTATTTATTGATAATATAACACAAATTTGCTGATTTCGCAACAAAAAAACTTGCTAAATATTATAATATAGCTATTTTTAAAATGGTAATCTTACTAAAGGAGAAAAATATGAAAAATTGGGGCTATGTGATTATTGTACTGATTGCCGGTATTATCGGTTACGGTTTGGCCAATAAAAATAATGAAAACGAAAAGGGAGTTTTATCGGTTAATACTTCGGCAGAAGCGGAAATTGCTCCGGATACGGTTGAGGTTAGCATTACCGTGAAAACCAGCGATAAAAATTTGTTGAATAAGGCGGCTAAAGAAAACAAAGAAAAATCAGATAAAATTTATGCAATGCTGCAGCAGATTATTGATAAAAACAACGGCGATTATCTGAAAACAGCTAACTATAATGCACAGCCGGTTTATATTTATAATCATGAGTTGAAAAAACAAGTATTGGAAAAATATGAAGTATCCAACCAGATAATCGTGCATACCAAAAATATTACTCAACTGGGCGAAATTATAGACAGGTCAATAAGTTTGGGAGCAACCAATGTTGATGACTTGAATTTTTCGGTTTCGGGTTATGAAGCAAAATGCCGTGAATTGATTAATGAAGCAGCAAAGAAAGCTTATGGCAGAGCCGAAGTTGCAGCCCAAGCCTCAAAAACCAAAATTGTCGGAGTTCAGATAATAAATGCCGGATGCTCGGAAAATAATGCTCGTCCGGTGCCTTATCGCATGATGGCAAAAAGTGCGATGATGTTAAATATGGCTGAAATGTCTGACGGGGTGGCAAATGAGGCAGCAACGCCGATTCAAAGCGGAAATTTGAAAGTTTTTGCCAATTTCAGCGCCAGCTATTGGTTGAAATGATCAATCTCAAAAAAGGAAAAAGACCGCGTTCCCCAAAGGAAAGGCGGTCTTTATTTTTTACAGTAGGACTTCATCTTCTCCCGGGTAGAGCATATCTCGATAAAGCTTATCAAAATAGTCCCCGGGGAGTTTAACCTGTCCGGAATCTGCAATCAGAAAGATTGCCCCGTCAGATCTCCGGAAACGTGCCGGATAAACCTGACGTGATACTTCAGACGTCTTTACCACGGTATAAAACCGGAAAGACATGAAGTCAAAAAACTGTTTGCTA
>CAMOLN010000119.1 GCA_946618745.1 uncultured Alphaproteobacteria bacterium
CAGAAGTCAGGAAATTGCCGATGCTATTGTTAAAGGGCTGAAATCATCTTCATTAACCATTAACAATTATGTTCCTCCTGAAGGATATGTCCCTCAACAAGTTGTTGAAACTCATCAACCGATATCAACGCAAACAGTTGATGATTTTGAAATTGAGCCTGAACCGATAGTGGCAACCGACAATATACCAGCTTATTCGTATGAAGAAGTTGTTGAGCAACCTAAAAAAAAGAAAAAAAAGAAGAAAAAGAAAAAAGAACCTGTTTTACAATCGGAAACGGATTTTGAAGAAAATGATAATAATTATCTGCAGGAAAAAGATTCTGAAAATTATTTTGATGACAGCGCCAAAAGTTTGGAATTTTCTGATTCAACAGCAACAATTAATGACGCCATAGAGAAAAAAACTTCAAAAAGCGATGATAATATTGACAATAGTAATCAACATACTAAACCTGATTTCAATTTAACGGAAAAAAATTTTGTTGAAACGTTTCCCGATTCTGATGATGTTTCATCTGTTACAGGAGAAATATCAGTATCTTCATCCGGTAGTGACTGGGGATTCGGTGAAACGGAAGATAATGCCCTATCATCAACAGCCTTCAATGATGTTGAAAATATAGATGTCGATGAGGTTGAAACAATAGGCGCTGACAGTTATATCTATGCGGATGATTTATCAAAGTCGGCTGATGTTTCCAGCAATTCTCCTGTTATTTATAATATGTCTCATCCTCAAATTAAAGTGATCCCGCAGATTTATGATGATGCAGATGACGAAGAAAAAGACCCTTATATAAAATAATGTCCGAAAAAAGCAAAATAAAAATTTACAAATTATCATAAGCGAATTAAAATTACACTCTATGGATAACGGTAGCTTTTCGGGAGAGCAATATGGAACAAAACAAAGCATTTAGTTCCGGAAAAAATGTTGAAGGTGATACGTGGTATGTCGATAACTACGTCTTGCTTAAAAACTATTATGATATGACCATTTCGCGTATTGCGGCCAGATGTATTCGCAGTGGTAATATTGCTATTGAAGAATATAAACATTATGCTTATGTTTTAGATGTTCTTGAAGAAATAAATGAGACCGGTGAATATATTGTGGCTCATCCTAACTTATATAGTTATGTAGATAAAAAGATTTCCGGAGGTATTAATGCGCTTAAAAGCAACTTGCGTGAATTTAAAACTGAATTGGAGCGTAATGCTTCACCGGATATGATAAAGCAAGATAAGGACGAATTAAATAAAGTTAAAGATGTTCTGGGCGCTATTGATAAATCCAATGATCCTACCATTGGGGCGGGAATGTCTGCTGACGAAGTTGTCAATAAATTGATAAATCAGCAACAAGGTCACTCTCAACAGGTCAAAGCTCATCAGCAAGAACATCATGAACGGCCTCGAAATTTTAATCCAAACCAACCGCAGGGATAATCAATGGTAAAAAAATATTCTTTATTGGCTTTTATTCTTGTTTGTTTTCTGGGCGCTTGTGAAGGTCCGGGAAGTTATGATAATTCTAAACCAAAAGATACCACACCTATATATACTGCTAAAGTGGAGAAAAGTACTTACCCGGTAATTCGTACGCCTAAAGGGGCTAATCAGTTGGATTTGGAAAGCCCGATGCGTTGTTTTGTAAATTGGGAAACTCAACAAATGATCTCGAGCATTCCCTATAATCTTAAAGCTTTTAATTTTGCCAATTTTGAAGTTAAAGATATGTTGCCGCGTTTTGAAGTAAACGGCTTTTCTTTTGAAACTATGCCGGCGGAAAAGGCTTTATTGAAATTAACTAAGGAGGCCGGTATTAAATTGGTTGCAAAAGATGCTCCTTATGCCAGCATATCCGCCGAAAATTTACACGGCGATTTCACTGAAGTCGTAGATGTTATAGCAAATGCGGCCGAAATATATTATACTTATAATGCCACCAACAAGACTTTACGCATATCTCGTATTTCCAACTTTAATCTGTCTGTTCCCAAGTCTCGTCCGATTATGTTGGGTGTTTTAGATGTGTTGCGAGGAGCGGGGATCACGGATTTTACGGCTAACTTTGACGATTATACCATCAATTTCAATGCAGATTATGAACTTAAAAATAAGATACTTAATCTTATCAGTTATTTTGAGGAAAATCCCGTATTATTGGCTTATGATGTGTTAATCTATCATCTTTATCCATACAACAAAGATGGTATTGAGTGGCAACAGATTATCAAAACTTTTGATTTAGGCTCGGTAAAGAGTACCAAATCAGGTGTTTTAGGGCGTATTCTTACCACATCCAACGATATAAATATTAATTCACTTACTTCTTTTCTAAGTCGTCAAGCCAAGGTAGAAATTGCCGGAGAAGGAAAATTTATAGTGCCTAATCAATGGTTTTCCCGGTTTGATATAGGCAAATGTATCTCTGCTGATTCAGTATTATCCGAATTATCTATTTTAGCCAAAGCTAATTTTTCTTCGGGAAACAGATTGTTGTCGCAAATAACTCTTGAAGGTGCAGAAGGTGAAATTTCTCAATATTCGATTCGTAGTCGTATCGGCGAGAACTTTCTTATTATTGGCTTGCCTGGTACAGTGTTTGATTTGAAACAGACTCAATCCGAAATTGCGATAATGATTGTTCCAAGAGTTATCAAAACCATTAAAACTTCTGGTGCTTTAACCAATAGTTTGCAATAATAAGAGGTTAAATTATGGAAAATGGTCCTGTGTTAAAAAAAGTCAGACGCCCGATTAATCGCTCGATTCCTGTTTCTTCGTCAGAGCCGATTAAGATTTCTTCTGATAAGCCGATTACTTCTGATGCAGTTGTTTCTTCACCCCAAACAACATCTGAAAATACTAAACACCGGGACATACAACAACTTCCTGCCGTGGAAAGAGTTTCACCGCAACGCGATGAAAAATATTACGATGACAATCAAAGTTACGAGCGAGAATATTATGAAGATGATTTGCCCGATACCGGTAATGGTATTTATGTCAGCATAAAAGTTTTTATTTTCGTATTAGTAATATCTTTAGTTATCGGTTTGTTTATGGGGCGTTTTTTGTTTGGAGGTAAACAAATTACTCAAAACGGCTTGCAAGGAGTTGTTATTAACACCGAGGTTCCTCGCGGCAGAGCCCGTTGCGGAGTTGCAGATCGCACTCAAGGGTGTGTTATCTATATTATGAATTCTCAACGACAAAATATGCGGGCCAAAGATTTTTATGATTTGGCTGCTCAAGTTACCGGACGTCAAAAATTTATGATTGAAACCGGTAATATGCGCTATGCTAATGTTGAAATACGTCCTGGTGATATCGCCCAAATCAATATTCCGCCGTTATAACTAAAGATATATACCTAAAGTGAGAATTGTCAGACGTTCTGAAATATAGTAATATGAGGTTATAAAGCAACCGAATTTACTTTTAAGGAGAGGAACAATGACAATACTAAACAGAAACGACCAAAGCGGTCGATCGATGATAGAAATGCTGGGTGTGCTGGCGATTATCGGTGTTTTGTCGGTAGGCGGTATATCCGGATATTCTAAGGCGATGGCTAAATATAAGCTCACTAAAGCTCAAGACCAAATAACCATGTTGTTGATGAACATCCGAACTGCTTATGCAACAAGCCCGAGCTATTCAGACTTAACTTCAATTAAAGCAGCAGAATATAATTTAGCACCAAATGAAATGGTTACCAAAAACACAAACGGAAGTTATGCCGGATTAAATGGCACATTCGGTGGTGCGGTTACTGTTGAAGCATGTACTACCGCTAAATGCGGAGAGAATCATGGTAATACTTATTTTTATATAACTTTTGCATCTTTAGGTAAAGAAGCCTGCCGTTCTCTGGCTTCGTCCGATTGGGGGGCCGATGGATTGGTAAGTATGAAAGTTGGTGATACTTCATACGGTGTAAGCGATTTACCGGTTAATTTGGGCGCTGCTGATACAGCTTGCGGCGATGGTCCAACCGATGTAACTTGGATTTATTACTAAATAAATACTCTCCAAAAAATACTCCGCCTTTTTTTAAGGCGGAGTATTTTGTTAACTATAAAGTATTTCCCCCGCTTAACTCAAAGTTTTCATCTAAGGCATTCTGTTGCCTGTTTTTCAAAAAATTTAT
>CAMOLN010000120.1 GCA_946618745.1 uncultured Alphaproteobacteria bacterium
GCGCTCTACCACCACAATGGCATCATCAACCACCAAACCAATGGCCAACACCAAGCCAAACAAAGTCAGCATATTGAGGCTATAGCCAAGAGCCAGCATTACCGCAAAGGTGGCCAACAATGATACCGGAATGGTAATTGAGGGCACCAAAGTAGAACGCCAATCCTGCAAAAATATGTAGCAAACCAAAACTACCAAAGCAAAAGTCAACACCAAGGTGAAAATAACTTCTTCAATTGAGGCGGAAATATATTCGGTTGAATCATAGCCAATAAGATAGTCAACACCTTGAGGGAAAGTCTTTTTAAGACGCTTGAGTTCTTTTTTCAAATTTTTCATTGCTTCAAGCGCATTGGCTCCGGTCAACTGGTTGACTGCAATCGCAACATTAGGCACGCCATTGTAACGCGAAGTGGCGCGATATGATTCTTCGCCAATTTCAATACGAGCGATATCTTTGAGCTGCACCAAGCCGCCGTCTTCGGCCGTGCGGACAATAATATTCTTAAAATCCTCAACCTCGTTGACACGTCCTTGAGTTTGCAGAGAATAAACCATCTGTTGTTTGCCATCGCCGGGCATGGCGCCAACCTTACCCAATGATGGTTGATAGTTTTGTCCCTGAATAGCGGCAGATATAGCTTCAATCGGCAACTTTAATGCGGCAATTTTGTCGGCATCGAGCCAAACGCGCATACTCAAGCGGGCGGAATAGATATTAACCTCGCCGACACCGCTGACACGAGAGAGGGCATTTTTCATATTATTTTGAACATAGTCACTGAGCGCACTGTTAGTCCAACTGTTGTCGGGTGAAAATACCGAAACGAAACCCAAAATATTGGAAGAACGGCGCATAACATTAACCCCTTGACGCTGAACCTCAGCGGGCAATTTAGAGGTTGCCTGTTGGATACGATTTTGCACCTTGACTTGCGCCATATCCGAATCGATACCCGGTTTGAAGGTAACAGTTAAACGATAGGACGAATCCTCGGAAGAAGAATCCATATAAAGCATATCTTCCACACCGTTAATTTGCTCCTCTATCGGAATACCGATAGTGCGAGCGACAACTTCGGCCGAAGCACCGGGGTAGACTGCAGAAACCACAATTTCCGGAGGAGTAATCTCAGGATAAAGTGAAATCGGCAGGGAGAAAACCGAGATAAGACCAGCTATGGACATAACGATTGAAATTACAATCGCAAAACGCGGGCGCTCAATAAATATGCGTGAAAACATGGTTATTTAGCCTCCGTGGAATCTTCTGAGACTAAGCTGGCGCGAACCTGAGCACCGTCTTTGACTTTCTGCAAGCCGTTAACGATAACCTTTTCGCCGCCTTTTAAGCCCTCAAGCACAATTTGTTTGCCTTCAAAAGTGCCGTCTAATTTTACACGGCGCTCAGAGACAACTTCTTTATCATCAACGACAAAAACATAAGCACCATTGGCATCTTGCATAATTGCCGAAGGAGATATTGTTACCATTTTTTTGCCATCGGCTGCGGATATGATGACATTGACATAATTACCGGCGATAAGCTGATTGGCTGAATTATCGTATTCCAAATAAATCGAAAGAGTTGCTGTTTGGCTGTTTACCTCATTATTGATAAAAAATGAGGTGGCATTATCATTGATAATACTGCCATCCGGCAACTTCAGACGGGTGCGCAACTTATCTTTCTGAACTTTTTGCAACAAATAGTGGTCTTTATCGGGAACAGAAAAAGCTACACGAATAGGAGAATTTTGCACAATACGAGCCAGAGTTACGGAATTGGAACTGACTAAGTTGCCCTCGGTAACATTGGCCTTGCCGATTTTGCCGCTGATAGGGGCGCGGATTTCGGTATGAAGTAAATCAATTTTGGCCAGCTCTAAATTTGCCTTGGCTTGAGTAACCGAAGCTTTGGCCTGAAGATAAGCACTCTCGGAATTATCTAAAGTTGATTTAGAAGCATATTGCTTATTGCTCAAGGCTTTTTGACGATTATAGTCACGTTCGGCACGAACAAAATTAGCCTGAGCACTGGCAAGAGCAGCCTTAGCCAAATCGAGATTGGCCATATATTTATCCTGCTCGATGACAAACAAAATATCACCTTCGTTTACTTGAGAACCTTCTTGAAACAAAACTTTTTCAATATAGCCGGAAACCTGAGGAATCAGATTAACGCTTTTAATCGGTTCAACGGAAGCAATATATTGCTTTTGCGGAGAAACATCTTCCAACACTGTCTGCTCAACAATAACATGAGGAACCCCTCCGCCCATTGCGCCAGGAAGCCCCATTTGCGGGGTGAGCTTGGTCTTGAGATACCAGCCTAAAGCGACACACAAAATAATTATAATAAAATTTCTGACAATCTTTCTTTTACTAACCTTAACAATCTGCATTATATTATTCTCCAGATACTTTTCAATCATATGATTTAAACTGTTGCTATCTATAGCGCATTAAATGAAAAAATCAATCGTTTTTTTATAAAAACACCTAAGCTGCGGAAGAATTGTTGCTGATTGGTTTTTAATAATGCTTGCAATCATTTGTTATGCCAACTGTTTGGCACTTATGAAGAAAATTCCTTCTTTCATCAGCTGGGTTTCTTTTGATGATTTCTTTTTTCTTCTGGGTTTCCATGCCAAATTTGCAAAATTTATCTTCAAAAAATGGTATGAATCTACCAAGTAACTAACCGGAAATTTAACCTTTGTAAACACTGTCCAATGATCTCCGGTTTTGGGTGTATCAACCCTGACAATACAGGCATGATCTTTCCTCAACATCCATTGTCTCAAAAGCTGAAAAGTTTTTCTAAAAGTCAGGTTCTTCCAATTCGGCATGGCTGTAAGTTTTTTCCATTGTATTAAGATATGATAATTTTCTTGCATATAATCCCGCGCTAAAATCAAATATTTTTCTTCCAGCGTGCAGGTAGTGCCATGATTAACAACTTGCTCAATCAAATTATTATCAATCAGATATTTTATAAAACATCTGAAGAAAGCTTCTTTTTCGCTGCTTGTCATAACCCTAAAAGATGAACAGGCATAGCCGACCGCATTTATAACGGCATAAATTCCACAAAAATAATCCAAAGTCCCCTGATATGAAATCTGAAATTTTGCCGGCATAATTTTTTTCCTTTATCAACTAGCTTTTATAAAAAAACTCATTTAACTGACGATTAACACGGGGAGAACGATACTTTCAATTTACGCCATCTTGAAAATGAAAATCTATCTTTCGCGATGGATGGCATTTATGCAACGGACGAAAGCAATATCCGATGATAATTTTTCTAACTCAACCGGAAGTTTACGACGCCAATTGGGGTGCTTATCCCTATCGGTGCCGGGCAAGTTTTGCATAACGGTAACATGCAAAATATCTTCCAACTGTGCCAGATAAACCGGTGATGAGGTGCGCGCCATAAAACGCTCCAACGCCTCCTCTATACCTTCGGGATAACCCTCGCCATAGATATAATCGCCGTGACGATATTTATCGTTCGGCCAAACTTGCGTTTCATCTAGAACTTTTAACAACTTGCGTCTGTCATCTTCTCGGCGATGGTATGCAGAAACTTTTTCTTCTTCGCTGGCAATTATGCCTTTTTGAAAATTGGTTTCGATATCATAACCGAACCACCACATTTTCAAAGGTGCCATATCATGAGTGCCGATGGAAGCAAATGCATTGTCGGGATAAAACTCCGGTGCTTTAAAATCACCCAAACCGATATTCCAACGCTCTGCCCACAACACACTTAATGAATAAATATTTTTTTGTGCTAACTTATCTAAAAATCCTTCGGGAACATTACCGATACTTTCACCAACAACCACACATTGATTGAGAGTACTCTCTAATGCTACCAAATTGAGCATCTCATCAAAATTAAAATACAAATATGTGCCGACTTCGTCTTTATCGGGAATAACATACAGTCGCATCAGACTCATCACATGGTCAATACGCAAAGCGCCGGCCTGCATATTGGCACGCAATATATTGATAAACGGCTTGTATGCCTGCTCGCGCAGTTTTAAGGGATGAAATGTTCCCAAACCCCATTTTTGACCATTAGGAAAAAATGCGTCAG
>CAMOLN010000121.1 GCA_946618745.1 uncultured Alphaproteobacteria bacterium
AAGTAAGTAGGGCGGTGATAGTGTTCGGCAATGGCTGGTGAAGCCGAAAAAGATAACATAAAACCACACATAACCAAAAAGCTGATCATTATTAACAAAGGTTTATCGATGGTCCACCACCAACGGGCAAGAATATTGCGACTTGAACGACTAAATGACAAATCCATAGTTATATCCTTTACAACAGAGCCAATAGTCCGATTAATCCCATAATCAGTCCGACTAACCAGAAGGTGCGAACAACTTTTATTTCACTCCAACCTGATTGTTCAAAATGATGATGAATAGGAGCCATTTTGAAGAATCTTTTGCCATGAGTGAGTTTGAAATAATATACTTGAATCATTACCGAAAGTGATTCGCCGACAAAAACGAATCCGGCGATTGCCAATATGATTTCCTGTTTGAGCATAACCGCAACCAAACCGAGAAAAGCTCCCAAAGCCAGGGATCCTGTATCGCCCATAAACACTTTAGCCGGTTTGAGGTTAAAACGCAAAAATCCCAATATTCCGCCGATAACGGCAGAACACATTACGGCAACTTCTATTGAAGACGGAATTGCGGGTAATTCGGTTAAAGATATGGCGGTGGCAGTAACATAAGCGATAATGGTAAATACGGTAAAAGCTATGCTTAAAAGTCCACCGGCGAGACCATCTAAACCATCACTTAAATTGACACCGTTAGAAGCGCCGGTGATAACTATCATAGCAAACAAAACATAAAGCCAACCGATGTTGAAATGCCAATTAAAATAAGGAATATTGAGAATAAAACGATAGTTAGCTGGAGTGTAGTGAGAAATTAACAGAATGGCCGCCAAAGCGGTTGAAAATTGTAATAACAATTTCATTTTGGCTGTCATGGCATTTGATGATTGACGAGTTACTTTAAGATAGTCATCGGCGAATCCGACAGCACCATAGATGATTAATACGCCGATACCGGTCAAAACAAAAGCATTATGCAGATTACAAAACAGGAGCATAGATATAATAGCCGAACCTAAGATCATAATTCCCCCCATAGTCGGAGTGCCTTTTTTAGTGAGGAGATGTGATTGGGGACCATCTTCGCGAATCGGTTGACCTTTGGTTTGATGGTGATGAAGAAAAGCAATAAAACGTTTACCGCAACAAAGAGTGAGGATAAGTGCGGTTAACAAAGCCAAAACACAACGCAAAATCGAACCATTCAGATAAGAATTGTCAATATTATCAATAAGATGGAGTAACATTTTATTTGAGTCCCATTAAAAGCTGAAATATTTAAGTAGAAATTTAACAGGCAAATCTAAATAAAATGCTAAAAAAACAAAAAAAATCCGCCTTTGTTTTAAAGGCGGAAGGGGATGAAAATATCTTTATCGTGAGGTACCTCCTTTGGGGAGAAGTTTGTAAGTATTAGGGGTGATATTGTGGGCATTTTCAAGTCCGACCGGGAAGGTAATGTCAGGCATTTTGATGTCATAGGAGTTCACATCTCCGACGGCTTTCTTCCACGCAATTTCGTATCTTCTTTCAACTTCTTTGATGCGGTCACGTTTATGGTCAAATCTTTTGCCTTCGCCATTATCTTCTTCTGCTTTAATTTCTAATCTGATTTTATTTTTTAAATCCGGATTAGATTGGTAATATTTAAATGTTTCAATTAATTTATCTTTATTATCACCCAGCGGATTATAGGCTTCAAATTTATGAGTTGCCGGATTATAAAGGCTGCCTTGTTGTAACTCTTCAAGGATGCGAGACATGGCGGCTTTGGCGGCAATTACATCAACTTTATCCCATTGTTGTTTTGCCATGTAATTACTCAAACTACTTGCGTAACTTTGAGTGAATTTTTCAAAAGTTGCTTGCATTTTCAGTGACTCGGCTTTGGGCAGAAGAGAAGCAGGACCACCGCCTCGGGAGCAGAAATTTTCAACTTGTTCAGCTAATCGCAGGCTAAATTTTATTTTGGCATCGGAATCTTTACCTTCGGATTTTTCTTTCCATAATTTCATCAGATCGTTGAGATCACCATAAGATAATTTCATACCTTCAGTATCATTTTCAGAAGATTTCAGACGCGGAACCATGCCGGTAATAATAGCACCTTCCAAATAAGCCTTGAACAAAGGTTTGGTTAGCTCGGATGCTGGCGGCATTGTAAAATAGGCATAACCCAGGGCAGATAATTGTTTTAACCCCGGTGCAGTTTCTTTACCGGAAACTCGGCTACCAATTTTACCTACATAAAATTCCAAAACCGGGGGATCTTTTCTTGTTCTGAGAGTATAGGCAAAAAGTTTGGTATGGCTTTTAACACCATTTTTAATCAGGTTATCATCTTTGCGAGATTTTTCATCTTCCCAAATGATTACGGTTTCGCTACCCCAATCAATCATTGGTTTGATAACGGCATCTTTGTAGTTTTCATCGAGTTTTTTACGACCTTCATCTCTGGCATTTTTGCGATTTTCGTGATTATTGGGAAGAATTGTGCTTTGAGGGATAAATTGATAAGGATTATTGCCATCGATATCGCCGAAAAGATTGTTAACGGAGTTTAAAGTGTCCTCTGCTATTTTGTCTTTTTCCGGATCATTTTTCTGTTCAACTTTATTTTTAGCTTCTGCTATTCGTTCCTCTATATTAAGACCATGAGCTTTGAGATATTCCTCATCATGCAAAAAATCGGCTATTGCAAAATCAAGCGGTAGAGGATCGCATTTTTGGTTAATATAACTCTCTCCCGGATTAGTTTTAAATTTATAGCGAATTTTATAATTATGCAATTGTTGTAAACTTTCTTCGGAAATTTTTATTCCGCTTTCATGAGATAATTCATCAATCAGTCTAGTTAAAGCTTCTAAAAAATCGCGAGCTTGATTGTTATCTAAAATATTTTCATTGTCAAACGAGAGATTGGCAAATTTAATTTTATCGGCTGTTGCGGTAATTGATAAATTATTTCTACGCTCTTTATTGAATTCTTTTATTTCTTCATTTAAATCGCGGAGTGAATCATCAGAAAGCGATGCGGTTAATTCCAGAGATAATGTATCGGTCATTTTAAAATTCCTCGCTTAAGCTGTTATTTTATCTAAATAATAACATAAAATAAATCGCATTTCAACTATTTTTTGTCCAAAAGTGCATTTTTATAATTTTTTAATGAGTGTTGCAATCTGTGATATTGGGGAACTGCTGACCGTAAGGTTGTCTAACGCTGCTTTCCATAAGAGAAGCAGGGTAAAGGTTATTGTATTTATTATAATATGTATCAGCATTGGTGGTATATATCCTTTTAAGGATTATTATTTTATCATATTCAGTCGGAGCATAGGGCAATGCTTTATCATAATATTTAGCAGCGGTGCGATTATGCTCATCCATTTTAGCTTGTTGAGAAGGAGTTATAAAGCCGATTTTATGTTTGTTGCGACTATGGGCATCTCCCATAGTTTTGTATAAGTAAAAATAATCGGTACTATTTTTTTCTATATTATCATCATTAAGAATGCGTTCACATGAATTTAAAGCAACCTGGTTGCAAATTCGAGCAAAATTAAGTTTGTGAAAACTTTCGTGTATAGTTTTAGGATCATCACTGCATTTTAATACATTGTAGTATAACGGGGTAAGACTAATACTATTTTCATTGGCAGTATTTTTTATACCGTTATAAAGTTGTGCTGTTTTATATTCGAGGTTGGCAAATATAGAAGGGGATAATTGTCGGGACAGGTCCAAATATTGGTCGCGAAAATCATCAATGTCTTGTTTAGTGGCGGCAGGATCAAAAAGACGACCATAAGTTGCACCGATATTTAATGCCTGGTATAAGGTTTGCAATTCAGGAATAAATTGAATGCGTTTTGTGATAGCATTTGGTGTTTTATCGTCAGGTATGTTCGGCCAGATATCCTCTAAAGCGACAATGTTGAGAAAATCACTGAATGTTTCATTATATCTTTCAACATCAAGGGAACAGAAAGAGTCAAGCATTTCCTGTAATGTTGCGTTTTTGTATTCTTCAACATCAGAATAGGGATTATCATACGGATCAAGACTATCATAAAGTGTTGAGAAAACTGTATCAAGCCATTGTGGTGCTAACGGCTT
>CAMOLN010000122.1 GCA_946618745.1 uncultured Alphaproteobacteria bacterium
AAACCACGTTCAATTCCCATGGCAACTATAGCTGTTGCGTAGGCATCCGCCATCATACAAGAATCGTGAAACACACTTACCGACGCAACATCACTTTCGACAGGTTCGCCGGTTTGATGAGAAATGGTATGCCCGAGAACTCGTCCGTCATGCGAATAAAAATTACGATAATTTCCGGAGGTGGCGACGGCCATATTACTTAAAGAAATAACCATAATATTATCGGAAGAATGTGCGGTGGGACGATTGATACCGATAGTCCAAGCTTCGCCATTTTCTTCGCGAAAACCTTTAGTTTTGATTTCACCGCCGATTTCAACGACATAATCATTATAACCTTTGTTATCTAATAATGCAGCTATTTCATCAACAGCCCAGCCTTTTGCTATTGCAGAGAGATTAAGCATAATTTGCGAATTGGTTTTGGTAAGATAACGAAAATCTCTGCTAAATTTCAATTTATTAAAACCACTGTTTTTTAGGGCTTGTTTGATTTCATCATCAGAAGGTTCTCTTGCAGATGAAGCCCCGAAACCCCATAAATCAATCAATCGGCCCAAAGACGGATCAAAATAACCATCAGTTTGCCGATAAACTTTATCAGCTGCTTTAATGACCTTACTCATATCGGAAGAAAGCTCAATCTTTTGTCGGGCCGGAGCTTCGTTGATAAGCGATATTTCACTATCTTTTTCAAAAACTGACATCAATGAATTAATTTCAGCAAGCCTTTGGCTTATTTCATCTTTAAGGCGCGCATCTTTGTTGTCGGTTTTAATCTTTATATTATAATATGTACCGAAAATTTTGCCTTTGATAATATAATAGTGCGGTGAGTATTGATAAATGAATGCTCCGACGATTATTGTAAACAACACTATTGAAACGTAATGAAAAATTCGCATATTAACCTTGCATAAATATTAAGTTGGTTTTTACAATTTATAAAACTTGTTTTATATTATAATCAATTTTAATGTCAATATTTTAAGAGAGAAGATTGTTATGACTAAACAAATTTCAAGAAAAACCAATGAACTGATTGCCAGATTTAATAATTCCGAGTTTTGCAAAACTTCGAAATGTGTCCAAGATAAGTGGCAAAAAAAAATCAACTCCTGGGGAAAAGAAATAGCTAAGACCAAAATAAGCGCGACCGATTTGAGCGTATTTGGCTTTATAATCGGAATGATGGCAGTTAATTTTTTGGCTATGAATATGTATTTTGAAGCGTTAGTTTGCATACTGATTAATCGTATTTGTGATATGTTGGACGGAGCGGTTGCTCGCACCAAGGGAGTTACCGAATTTGGCAAATTTATTGATGCAACTTTGGATTTTATATTTTACGGGGGAGTAATTTTCGGTTTTGCTTTGGCTGATGAAACCAATACTCAAGCGGCTTGTTTTTTACTCTTTGCCTTTATGGCTTCGGCAACCACCATGTTGGTTTACGGAATAATCGATCAAAAATCGGCAGATCCTAAAGCCTCGCCGTTTTATTTGGGAGGATTGGCTCAAGGTTTCGAAACTTTGACGGCTTTTGTAATTTTATGTATTATGCCTTTTGCCTTTATGCCGATTGCAATTCTTTTGGGTTGTTGGTGTTTGATAAAGGCATTAATTATAATTTCGCGAGCTTACTATAAACTGAATATTGCCAAAAAAAGCAAATAATCATGCGGATAAAATCATTAGTTGCAATAGTCGGCATCTTTTTTGTGTGGGCGTTTTCGGTTCATGCACAAGTTGACATTAAAAATTGGAGCCGATTTGATGACAACGGAAATCGAGAAATTTTATTGGAGTTTAATATCAAAAAAGGGTGGCATATTTTTGCTCCTTATGAACAGGAATTCGGTAGTCCCTTACATATAAATTGGCAGTTGACCGGTGGGGAAACGGTGATAGAACAAAGTTTCAGTAAACCGAAAGTATTTGATGACAACGGATTTATTTATGACGGGTATGAAGACAAATTCTTTTACAAAACAACAATTAAAACAAACAATCCCGATAAGGTATTAAAAACCGTTATAGATTGGCAGGCTTGTGCCGGTGATGAATGTATACCGCAAAGCAGAGAACTAACCATTCAAGCAACGGATTCTACTATATTCAATCAAAAAATCGTTGAGGCTGAAGGTTCTTTTGCCGGGGTGGAGATTGAAGAAGTAAACTGGCTTAAAACAGCTTGTTTTGCTTTTATTGCCGGTTTATTACTAAATTTAATGCCTTGTGTTTTGCCGGTTTTGGGGTTGAAAATAATGGCTTGTCTTAAAGCGAACAGCGCAACTCGAATTCGAGAAGCCTTTTTCTATACTGCCGGAATAATATTATCAATGTTGCTTTTAGCAGGAATATTATTGTTGTTAAGAAAGACGAATCCTCATTTAGGGTGGGGATTCCAAATGCAAAGCCCATGGTTTGTCGGAATAATGTTAGCTGTATTTGTCTGGCTGACATTAATGGCATTTGATTTGGTTAATCTGCACGGCGGATGGTTGAGTAAACTGACAAATTTACGTTTTAAGAATTGTCAAGTTGATGCTTTGGTTTCGGGAATTTTAGCCGTATTGGTGGCCAGTCCTTGCACTGCACCGTTTATGGGCGCGGTAATAGGTTATGCAATTGTGGCTCCCGCACATATTTATTTTCCGATGTTTTTGAGTTTGGGTTTAGGTTATGCCCTGCCCTTTGCATTATTGACCTTATATCCTAAGGCAATGCAAAAAATTATGCCACGTCCGGGAAGATGGATGAGGATGGTTAAAATGATTTTAGGGATACCTTTGTTATTAACCTGTTTATGGTTGGGATGGCTGTTATGTACACAATTGGGAACAAAATTGAATTTACGTCATACTCAATGGCAGGAATATTCACATTTAAGAGTTGAACAAGCGTTACAAAATAGTCGTCCGGTGTTTATTGACTTCACCGCTGATTGGTGCATAACCTGTTTGGTAAATAAAAAGACTTCATTATATTCGGATACTATGGTTGATTTGGTTAAGGCTAATAATATTTTACTGTTAAAAGCCGATATTACCAAATTTAATCCCGAAGCGGCGGAAGGATTAAAAAAATATCATCGCGCCGCAGTTCCGTTATATATATATTACGACGGTAAATCAGATGATTATTTGACTTTACCGCCGATTTTAACTCCTAAAATCTTACAAGAATATCTGCGCTAATCACATAATGTTAAAAAGCCGTAATATTAAGTTTGAGCGGTTGACTTTGATGATTATTGCCGTTAATTTACGCTTGTTTTTTAACAATCAATATTAACGGACGGTAATTATGAGAAGAGTTGTTATTACAGGTTTAGGGGCATTAACACCTTTCGGAGAAGGAGTTGATTTGGCATGGAATTCTTTGATTGAAAATAAATCAGCCATAAAAAAAATTGAAAAATTTGACGCTTCGGATTGCACTTCACAAATTGCCGGTCAAATAATTTTCGGAACAGAAAAAGGACAATTTAATCCCGATAAAATAATGGAACCTAAAGAACAACGCCGAGTTGATGATTTTATATTATTTGCTCTGGCGGCGGCAGATGAAGCGGTTAAAGATGCAAATTGGCAACCTGAAGATGAACGGGAAAAAAATCGCACCGGTGTGATTATCGGTTCGGGGATCGGCGGGCTTAAAACCATTTATGCAACTTCTCTTACTTTAAACGAATCGGGAGTGCGCCGGATTAATCCGTTTTTTATTCCTTCAAGCATTATCAATATGGCATCGGGACATGTGTCGATGCGTTATGGTTTTAAGGGGCCTAATATGGCAACGGTTACGGCTTGCGCTACCGGCGCTCATGCAATTATCAGCGCTTATCAAAACATTGTGTTGAATGATGCCGATGTGGTGGTTGCGGGAGGTTCAGAATCCGCGGTTTATCCTTTATCTGTGGGAGGTTTTATGCAATCACGCGCTTTGTCGCACAGTTACAACGACACTCCGGAAAAAGCTTCTCGCCCATGGGATAAAGGACATGACGGTTTTGTTATCAGTGAAGGTGCCGGTGTGATGGTATTGGAAGAATATGAACATGCTGTAAGCAGAGGGGCTAAAATTTATGCTGAGGT
>CAMOLN010000123.1 GCA_946618745.1 uncultured Alphaproteobacteria bacterium
ATGCTGTCAATTAATAGGTAATAATATAGACGTTAAACCTTTAATATTTTACTAAAAATGAAAAAAGCCCGACTTTAAGTCGAGCTTTTCAAAAATAAAACTTACTTTTTCAAATTACTTTTTCAAATTTCCTACAATTACCAAAATTGCAGCCACAGCAACCGCCAAAGATACGATTTGACCGATATTTGCCGGCAATTTTTCCAAGAAATTATAACCGAAAGCCATCAAACCATAGTTCAAAGCCCCGATAACAACCAACCAGTAACAAATTGCGTTTAACATATTTTTCCCTTTCATAAGTTTACGGCAATATAAAACCTTGCCCTTCATTTATAAAATACATTTTTTTCACTAGAATCCAACCGATATTTTAAGCTTATTAACCGCAAATTACGCCATCAAATTTCCAATCCTTTCAAGTGTCATAAACTTTAACAAACTTATCTTTAATATTAAGCTATCAATGATTTTACTACACCGCATTTCAGCTTGGCAATTATTCAACATCAAAATCAAAATAAGTATCTTTATAAGGCTCATCTTTTAAGGTAAAATGCCACCATTCGGAATCCAAGCCGACAAACCCGGCTTTTACCATCGCATCATGCAAAATTTTACGATTATTCTTTTGCTCGTCGGTCAATTTTTGATAATCCGGATGCGACACTTCGCTAAATAAATCAAATGTTCCCCCCATATCAACAAAACCGCCGTCTTTTTTAATTATGGTTAAATCAATCGTGCTTCCTCTGCTATGACCGGACTTTGCCATAACATAATTACCGGTCAGCAAATCAGATTTTTGCAAATCGGGATAAAAACTTTTATCTCCCATATCAACAGGATCATTAATCCACTTTACAAAATTATCAACTGCCTTTTGCGGGCGATAAGAGTCCCACACCAAAATTCGATAACCTTGATTTCTCAAATCTTGAGCCGCTATTGCCAAAGCCGCCAAAGCTTTTTTAGTCATATATGCACGCGGAGCTTTATAACCTTGGATTTTGTTGCCGGTAAAATTATTCGGCGAATAGTAACGAATATCAAAAGCCGCATCATCAACCATCGTGCCGATTTCCGCAAAATCGACCTTATCATAAGAAATTGTCTCCGCCCCGACGGATAACGAATAGTTCAACAATATCAACAAAACAGCCCAAAACTTTTTCATTTCTTATGCCTCTAAAATAAAAATATATTCAGTTCATCTTGCTAGCTTATTTTAGCAAAAAAAATACCCCAAAAAACAAGCTCGCCCGATTAATTATTTTTTAGACTTACACTGATTTCGAATTATAATTCCCAAAATCGGCAACGCAAACAACAACGAAACTCCGTTAAAAAACATCATCTGTAACGATTTTAAATACCCACCGTAAACAATCCACAAAAATATACCAATACAATAAATGATATATGTACTTAACGACATCCCTTTAGTATCACGTGTTTTAATGGTCTGCAGTGCCTGAGGCAAAAACGCCACCGCCGTACAAATCCCCGCCAATACCCCTAACGTTTCACCGATTACGTTCATAATTTATCCTCCGATACGTAACTTATTTGTACTTACCACATTAACATACTTTACTAATAAACAACCGTCAACAAAATACTCTCTATTTATAAAAAAAATTGCAAATATTAATAATAAGCTCTAGAATTATGTTGTTTTAATAATTAAAATTGCAACAAGAATTACCTGCTCACATTGCCAATGGCTCAGGTCCATTTTTAGCGGCAATTTACGATGCAGAAGGTCGGTTGATTGCCAAACAGGCCAATAGTGTAATCAATGAATGCTGCAGCAACAATCATGCTGAAATCAACACTATTAAAATGGCGGAAAAGTCGTTAAATACTTATGACTTGTCTCCTTATAATTTAAGTCTGTACATCACTGCCGAACCTTGCATGATGTGCCTAGGTGCAATTATGTGGTCAGGTATCAAAGAAATTTATTATGGTGTTCCGTCAAAGCAAGTCGAAGCCATTACCGGTTTTGATGAAGGATTTAAACCCGACTGGTTTGAAGAATTTAAGAAACGCGGTATCACCGTTTGCGGCAATATTGAGGTTGAGGCCGGAACCAAGGTTTTGCAATCCTACATTAATCAAAACCATACAATTTACAAACCGCAAAGAGATTAGATATTTAATTTTAGCTTTTTGCCTAACTTTTTTTATTTTGGCAGGGGCAGTAAGAGCCCCTGCCATATTTTTTCTAACTTGCTGTATATCCTGTGTATTTTTTCTAAAAACAAGGGTTTTTATCAAATTTTGTGTTACAGAATTGAGAATTCTATAAGCCAGTATTTTCAAGGTGTCAAGCCTGTTTTAATACTTCGTTGAAAGATGGCTATTTTCAAGGGTTTTGAGAGCTCTCAAAATCTGGATAAGTTTAGAAAATATGCAAAAACTAAACTTAAAATGTTTCGTCTCATTCTAAGTTTAGCTGCTCATACTTACAGCAACAAAAATCCGAATAAGTTTAAAGATCATACAATAATTAAACTTATTCGGAACAAAATTACTATAAGTTCAGAAAACCATACTAAAGATCAGCATCTATAATATCCATATATTGCTTAAAAAGAAACTGTTTATACCTTTGTCCTTTATTGGTTTGAATCAGTATTTCTCTTTGAACAAAATCATTAACTATTTTATTGGCTGTAGCCTTACTGATATCTAATTTATTTTGAACTTCTGAAATAGTTAAAGTTGGCTTTACAAATAGTAAATCTAATAATTTATGTTCATTATCACTTTTAACTATTCCGGTTAATTTTTCTTTTAATGCTGTAATTCTTTTTGTTGTATCAATAATTTGCTTACTAACAAGCGTTATTCCTTTCAAAAAGAACTCTATCCATTTATTAAAATCATTTTTCTCACGAACAGCTGTCAATAGTTCATAATATTCAGTTTTATGTTTTTTCAAATACAAACTTAAATACAATGTTGGTTGCTGCAATATATTTCTGTTAACTAAGAACAGACTGATAAGTAATCTTCCGATTCTACCATTACCATCTAAAAAGGGATGGATTGTTTCAAATTGATAATGCAACAAAGCTAGCTTTACCACATCCAAAGATTTACCGGAATGAATATATTTTTCAAAATCACTCATTAATTCATTAACACTATCTTCTTTCGGTGGAACATATACGGCTGTTGACGGATTATTACCTCCTATGTAGTTCTGGCTTCTTCTAAACTCTCCGGGTGTCTTTTCCTCTTCACCACCTCTAACTTTATCCATAAGTATTTTATGACAATTTCGCAATAATCTTGTAGATAAAGGCAAACCATCATTTTTTATTTGATCTATTCCATAAGATAAAGCTCTTTGATAATTTCTAACTTCCCAAATATCCATTTTGGCATTTATATTGGTTTCATTTTGCAAAACCTCTACCATTGTGGATTGAGTTCCTTCTATTTGAGAAGATAAAACAGCTTCTCTCAAGGCATACTTTTCTATTAAAAGATCTGGATTAGGTAGCAATGAGTTAATAGCCTTTAACTCGCCAAGAGCTAATGTTGCATCCGTTATTTCTGCAAATAACGACGAGATATCCAACTCCCCTTCAATTTCTTGTAAAGAATTAGGTTGAAATGTTTTATAACCTCGCCCAGAATCAACTAATTTTCCAGCACTAACCATATGACGTATATCCTTTATCTGTTTCAATTTTTTATTAGTTTATACTGCATAAGTTTAGAAAACAAGTAAAAATTAAACTTATTTCAATAAAATAAAAAATGTTAAAGAAGGCGCATTGTTTAACATTATCTCGGAAAAGCCTGAAAATACTATAGTTTTGAAAACGGCAAAAATGCCCCAAATAAAAAAATGTTAAACTTTGTTGTGATTACAAACATTGTTTAACATTTCAAGGATTTTATAGTTTTGATTTCCGCAACTCTTTCAAAATCTTTTTCACTTCCTCTGTAGGAATGTATCTTATGACTCTCTTTGCTTAATTTCGCAAGTGCTTCGTAATAGTTGTTCGTTTGTAATGAATACTGGAACTCTTGTCTATGAACGAGATACACCAGTG
>CAMOLN010000124.1 GCA_946618745.1 uncultured Alphaproteobacteria bacterium
TATAAGGCATCTTTATTGATGAGATTGTCGGATGTTGAGTTAGGACGTATGGTTAATATTTATGCTGCTCCGTCATATAATTTTAATAAAGACAAAATATATGCTTTAGAAGTTTTGGCGGAATATATGGGAGGAGATAAAAATTCACCATTGTATCAACGATTAGTTATTCAAGATAAAAAAGCATTGAATGTTGATGTGAGTTACAATCCCATTTCACGCAGTTACGGAGTTTTTGAAATAAGTTTGATACCGATACAGCATGAAGGAGATGATTTGTTTTTTGAGTTAAAAAGAGCATGGGACTATGCGCTGCGTAAATTGGATAACGAACAATTGGATATGACTAAAAAGAAATTATTGGCCGATTTGGTTTATTTGGAAGATAATCCCGAAAATATTGCAGAATTAGTGGGATATGTTGCGGCAACTGATACGGATTTGCAAGAATTGAAAAATTATGAAAAAGGAATTGAGCAAGTAACTTTGGAAGATGTGCTTGCAGCTGTTGCGTATCTGCAAAATGAGGCTCCACAGGTTTCCGGTATACTTTATCCGCAAAAAGGAGATCGATATGAGTAAGAAACCTATGTATTTGAAACGGCGCGGCAGCAGTAAAATATTTTGGTTGTCGATAGTTGTTATGTTGTTTTTGGGAGCCGTTTGGTATGGCATGCCGCATCAGAAAAAGCAACCGGAAGTTAAAGTTGAAATAGAAAAAGAATATCCTGAAAGCATATTTCAGGGAAAAGTAGAGGAAATTACTTCTCCGAAATTCGGGATTAAAGCTTATTATATGTTTCAACAGGGAGGTTTATCATCGATTAGTTTTACTTTTACTCAAGCTGGAAAAGCTTATGAAGATTCCGAGCAGTCTGGGATAGCTAATATAGTTGCTAAAACTCTTAAAGAAGGTGCCGGTTGGTGGTCGGCTAAGGAGTTGCGCAATTTGATGGGAAGTTCGGGAATTAAAATAGGATTTTCGGTTTCTAATGATGATTTTTCCGGTCAGGTTACTTTTCCGAATGATAAAAAAGAAGATGCGGTAAAGTATTTGCGAGAGATGTTGATAAATCCGCATTTTGAAGATAAATATGTTGAAGCGGCCAAAGCGGCTGTGATTAGGGCAATTGAAACACAAAAAGAAGATCCTTCGTCTGAGTTATCGTTGGCTTTTAATCGGATATTGTTTGGTGATTTTGCTTATGGCAGAAATCCGTTGGGTAATATAGAGGCAATAAAAAAGTTAAATCGGCGCAGTTTATTTAAGTTTGTGCAGAGTAATCTTGCCAGAAATCGGATGTTTATAGGAATTGTCGGCAATATGGATCGTGAAGTTGCCGAAAAAATGATTGATGATATGTTTGGAAAATTACCTGTTTTAGAAGCCAAAGATATTGGTTTGCCCTATATAAATTGGCAACATCCGGAAGTTAAAATTGAAAGAAATATTCCACAGAATATCGTTGTGTATGCGGCTAAAGGAACCTGTCGCAAATGTGAAGATTTTTATCCTTTGTATATAGCTAATTATATTTTAGGCGGTTCCGGACTAAATTCACGGCTTAATCAGAAGATGCGAGAGGAAGAAAATTTAACCTACGGAGTTTCATCATGGTTGGATTTGAATGACAGTGCCAACATTCTGGTAGCATCGTTTGCAGCAACTACGGATAAAGTTGGTCGGGCGGAAGAGTTGTTTGATAAATTATGGCGAGAAGCAGGAGAAAAAGGTTTTAGCGAAGAAGAATTGCAAAAAGCTAAAGATTATTTGACAGCATCACATAATTTACGTTTTGCATCCACTTCTGGTATAGCTGAGATGTTGGCTTATATGCAGAAATATGATTTGGGAATTAATTTTTTAAATCAACGTAATCAGATGGTAAATGAAGTTACATTGCGGCAACTGAATCAAGCGGCTCATGATTATTTTAATGACAATTTTGTAAAAGGTAAAATCGGTAATATTAACAGATAAGGAGAATTTTGATGTTTGGAATAAGTAACGAGATAAATAAAAGCAGGGCTTGGCATAAATTGGCAAAATATGCTCGCAAGCTGCAAAAGGCTGATATGGCGAAGATGTTTGCCGAGGATAAAAATCGTGCTTCACGTTTTGCCGTATCGTTAGATAATATGTATCTGGATTATTCCAAAAATATCATCGACAGCAAAGCTATGCTTTATCTTTTGGCATTAGCAGACAAGGCAGACTTGAAAAATAAAATTGAGAAGATGTTTTCAGGAGAAAAAATAAACTCAACCGAAAATCGGGCGGTTTTGCATATTGCTTTGCGTAATCGTGACAACCATCCGATTTATGTTGACGGAATTGATGTTATGCCTGAGATTAATCGCGTTTTAGGGAAGATAAAAGATTTTTCCGAAAGAGTAAGATTGGGAACTTTTACCGGTCATACCGGCAAAAGATTAACTAATATTGTTAATATAGGTATCGGCGGATCGGATTTGGGACCTAAGATGGCGGTACAGGCATTGAAACGTTATCATCGCAAAGATATGAATTTTTATTTTATATCCAATATTGACGGCACGGCTTGTGCTGAGGTTTTGGATAAACTTGATCCGGAAACGACTTTGTTTATTGTATGTTCAAAGACTTTTACCACAATTGAAACTTTGACCAATGCCAAAACCTGTCGCAAGTGGTTGATTGATGCATTGGGTGAGCCGGCAGTAGCCAAGCATTTTGTGGCTGTGTCAACCAATGCTGCAGAAGTAGAAAAGTTTGGTATAAATGTAGAGAATATGTTTGAATTTTGGGATTTTGTCGGCGGGCGTTATTCAATGTGGTCGGCAATCGGATTAATTATAGCCATTGCAGCCGGTTATGATAATTTTGAAAAAATGTTGGACGGGGCTAATGCTATGGATGAGCATTTCAGACATGCCGGTTTTGCCTCAAATATGCCGGTTATTTTGGCTTTATTGAGTGTTTGGTATGTTAATTTCTTCGGCATACGTAATCATGTGATTGTGCCTTATGATCAGTATTTAAGTTTGTTGCCGTCCTATTTGCAACAACTGGTTATGGAAAGCAACGGTAAATCGGTTGATCTTAATAATAATTATGTCAGTTATGCTACTTCGCCGGTTATTTTCGGAGGCGCGGGAACTGATGTTCAACATTCGTTTTTCCAACTTTTGCATCAGGGGACATCTTTTGTGCCTTGTGATTTTATTATTCCGGCAATTTCACATAATGAAATAGGTAATCATCATGAGATTTTGCTGGCTAATATTTTAGCACAGTCAGAAGCATTGATGAGAGGGAAGACTATAGCACAGGCGGCCGAGGAGCTTAAAGCTAAAGGATGCAATGCCAAAGAGATAAATAATTTGAAAAAATATAAGTCATTCAGCGGCAATCGTCCGTCAAATACCATAATTTTCAAGAAAATAGATGCTTATGCTTTAGGAGAATTGGTGGCATTGTATGAGCATAAAACTTTTGTTGAAGGAATTATTTGGAACATTAATTCGTTTGATCAAATGGGCGTGGAATTAGGCAAGCAGTTGGCACTGAAAATTTTACCCGAACTGCAAGGTGAAGCTAATCCTGCGGCACATGATGCTTCGACCAATTCATTGATTGCTTTGATTAAAACTTTGAGAAAATAATGTCGATAAGGGTTCTGCCATCTAATTTAGTTAATCAAATAGCTGCCGGTGAAGTGGTAGAACGTCCGGCTTCGGTAGTGAAAGAATTGGTGGAAAATTCGGTTGATGCCGGAGCTACGGTGATAGAAGTCTATTTGAATGAGGGCGGAAAAACTCTTATTACAGTCGTTGATAACGGCAAAGGAATAGATAAAAAAGAATTGCCGATAGCGGTAGAGCGTCATGCAACATCCAAATTACCTGATGATGATTTATTCAATATATGTTATTTAGGGTTTCGCGGTGAGGCTTTGCCTTCAATAGCTTCGGTTGCACGTTTATGTGTTATAAGCCGCACCAAGGGGGACGAAAATGCTTGGAAATTGGAAGTTAACGGCGGAGTAAAGTCAGAAGTTGTTCCGTCATCCGGGAGTTATGGAACTCGCATTG
>CAMOLN010000125.1 GCA_946618745.1 uncultured Alphaproteobacteria bacterium
ATAAGCAGTCATCGGATTACCGCCGTAGAATTTTATCAAGCGACCGACCTCAACCGGAGCGCGCGCCATTAATGCGCCTTTCAGCCCGTACCAATCCAAACCGTCCAAAATTCCGGCCGCCAAACCGATAACGTTTTTCAAAGCCGCCCCGATTTGATTACCGATTAAATCACTGCCGTAATACAAACGAATAAGATTGCTTTGCATCATATTTATAACCGTCTGCTTGGTGCTTTCTTCATCGCTGTCAACCACAGCCGCTGACGGCACACCGCGCATATAATCCTGCACATGTCCCGGACCGCCCAAGGTTGCAATATGAATATCTTGCTTAATTTCTTCACGCATAATATCCAGCATTCTTTTTCCCGACGGCTCCTCCAGACCTTTCATTGCCAACAAAAAGGTTTTGCCATTTAAATCATAAGCACTCAACTCTTTGCAAAGCCCACGAAAATATTGGCATCCGATAGATATAATCACAAAATTATTCTCTAAAATTTTAGCCAGATTATCAAATAAAAACATATTATCGCTCAAAGCCAAATAAGAGTTTTTGCGCGTGTTTTTCAATTCCAAAAAATTAGGCGAAGTGGGAATGTCATACATATAAACTTCGTCAGCTTTGCCGTAATTGGCGGCATACCAACCCAAAAAAGTTCCCCATCTTCCGCAACCGATTAAAGATATCTTAGTCATATTGCCAACCCTTTCGTTCAAGTTAAACTTTATATGCACAATACTAATGCAATAAAACCGATTTAGCAACGGCAATATTTACAAAAATAATCATATAGTGGATTAAAAAATTACAAATCGCCTTTTTTGGCACGCTGACGAGTAACAATCGCCGATATGTGATCGAAATTTTCAAAAGATTTATAAGCATAATCTTTGCTTTGCGCATCATAATCATAAAACACCCGATTAGCTAACGAGCTTATCGCATCATCAATCCGCTTAAACGCGGCGTTATAATCGGCATTATAGTTGTTTTTTTCTTTTTTCTTGACGATATTATGATACGCCGTAATAGCTTTTAGTGTTTCATCAGCCGAATTTGCGTAGCCCTTTTCTTCAAAGTCACGCATAATCCGTGCTGTTGTCTGATAAAAGCATTTATTGGTTAAAATTGTTCTTTGTTTTATATTATTGCCGTCAATTATCATGGTAATTTCAAACAATCAGTTCATTTTCACCTCTCTGCTAACATAAAATATTACAAAAATCAAGCAAATTCGGATTAAAAGGCACAATATTCAACTAAAAGCTAATCAAAAGTTAAAAAAATATCATTTTTTTCGCTTAAAAACGAATAAAATATCAACTAAATGATAATTTAAATAAAAAAAGCACGCCAACCTGGGTAGTCGGCGTGCATGGTGGTTAAGCTGTCATCATATAGTCTCTGATAGACTGCTTCATAGTTTCGTCAATGTCGTCTCTTTTATAGAGAGCCTCGACGATTTCTTCGAGCGTAATCAGGCTCAAAAGCTCGACTCCGAGCTCTTTCAGCATGGCTTCGGCTCCTTGCTGGCGGTCGACAACGACACAGGCATTCTCAACTTGCAACCCAAGGAAACGGTATTTTTCAACCGCCTCGCGGATTGAGCCGCCGGAAGTGGCAACGTCCTCAATCACAAGAACTTTTTCTTCCGGCTCAAATCCCTCAACCGTCTTGGTGCCGACCAAGCCGTGATCTTTGGCCTGTTCGCGCAGAGTCAAAATGCTCTTGCCACAGGCAAATGACAACATGTTGGCGATGGATAAGGCACCCATCGGAACACCGCCGACCCTGTCAAACTCCGGGTTTTTCTTGGCAATCTTCGTCGTCATCATGTAGATTGCCATGGAAAGCGCGCCATGGTGCCTCGGCAAGTCTCGGACATTGATGTAAATCGGCGATTTTGTGCCGTTCTTCAATGTAAAATCCCCAGTTTTTACCACGCCGGCCTCAAGCAATCTCTCGACAAAAATGTCATTGAGAGTTGGGGTTTCAACCTTAGGCTCATCAAGAGCCGCGGCAATCTCCTCATAGATGAGTTTGGCGGCTTCAGTCGGGTTGTGTTCCTCATTTTTGGTAATCGAACGGCCAACAACCATGGTATCTGTGCCGTTCACAATTGCATCACGCGGCGTCATAACCCGTTTTTGGTCGTTCTTTTTGGCATCCCAAGCCGGTCTTATCCCCGGAGTGATGATGAAGGCATCTTCCCCCATAATCTGTCGGACAGCTTGAAGCTCTTTTGCCGAACACACAAGGCCGTCAAGCCCGGCATCTTTGGCCAATTTGGCCAATTTCCAAACCTCGGTCTCAGCGCTGTACATGCAGCCTATATCGCGCATATCGCTGTCGCCAAGGCTGGTCAGAACTGACACGGCAATGATCTTCACATTCGGATTTTCAGCTTTTGCCGCTTGGACGGTCTTACGCATCATCTCCATTCCGCCAAAAGCATGAATATTGATGATATCGGCACCATGCCGAGCTGCAGCCACAACCGCGTTCATCACGGTGTTGGGAATGTCCGCCTCTTTGACATCAACAAATACGGCAACATCTCTTTCTTTGAGCGCGCGAAGGACAGTAGGCAAGCCAACGGAGTTGAGAATTTCTTTACCGACTTTGTAATAGCCGACATAATCTTTCGTTTGCTCAACGAGCTCAATTGCTTCCGGCAATGTCTTAACATCCAGAGCAAGGATCAAATAACTTTTTGTGTTTTTCATAGATAATAATTTTTAAAAAATTAATAAAGCAATGCGAATCTATCTTAAAAATTTTTATTGTCAATAAAATAAACTTGAGTTTATAGATACGGTAAATTTAGAGTATCGTTCATCAAAATATCAATTATCGTTCACTTATAAAAAGCGTTTGCAAAAAACAAATTGCTGTTTTATAAAGGGGCAAGTTTAATTTATTCGGAGTTTTTAATTATGGGATTTAATTGTGGTATTGTAGGATTACCCAACGTCGGCAAATCAACCTTGTTTAATGCTTTAACCCAAACGATAGCGGCGCAGGCGGCCAATTTTCCGTTCTGCACGATTGAGCCTAATGTCGGCAGAGTTGCCGTGCCGGATAAGCGCCTTAAAATTTTGGAAGAAATGGTCAAACCCAAAATGGTAACCCCGACTCAACTGGAATTTGTTGATATTGCAGGTCTTGTAAAAGGTGCCTCCAAAGGCGAGGGCTTGGGTAATCAATTTCTTGCCAATATCCGTGAGGTTGACGCCATAATCCATGTTTTGCGCTGTTTTGAAGACGATAATATTACCCATGTTGAGGGCTCGGTTGATCCGATTCGTGATGCCGAAATTGTTGAAACCGAATTGATGATTGCCGATTTGGAATCTTTGGAAAAACGTCTTGATCAGGCGACCAAAAAAGCCCGCGGCGGTGATAAAGAAGCAATTGTCAATGTCGCGGTAATGACTCCGATTATCGAGGCTCTGAAGGCTGGCAAACCTGCACGCACCGCCAAACCGGACGAGAGTAACAAAGACGCTTGTAAAGCTTATAAAAATTTACAGCTCTTGACCTCAAAACCGGTTTTGTATGTCTGCAACGTTGATGAAGCATCCGCCGCCGAGGGCAACGACTTTTCAAAGCAGGTTTTTGCCAAAGCCAAACAAGAAAACGCCCGTGCGGTGGTAATTTCAGCCGCCATCGAGGCTGAAGTAGCTCAACTTGAAAGTGAAGAAGAACGAGGCGAGTTTTTGGCTGATTTGGGTTTGAGTGAAACCGGTTTAGCCAAGATTATCCGCGAGGGTTATGAGCTTTTGGGGTTGCAAACCTATTTCACTGCCGGCCCCAAAGAGGTTAGAGCTTGGACCTTTATCAAAGGCTCCAAAGCACCTGTTTGCGCCGGTATCATCCACTCTGATTTTGAACGCGGATTTATCCGTGCCGAAACCATATCTTTTGATGACTTTGTCAAGTTCGGCGGCGAACAAGGCGCCAAAGAAGCCGGCAAAATGCGCTCCGAGGGCAAGGACTACGTCGTCCAAGACGGCGATTTGCTCAATTTTCTGTTTAATGTTTAAAAAGCAAAA
>CAMOLN010000126.1 GCA_946618745.1 uncultured Alphaproteobacteria bacterium
TGGAAAATCAAAAAATGGAATCTCTGTCTAAACAAATGCTGCAAGACGTCAAACAAAAAGCTATCATTGAGGTAAAGGTATAGCATGGATATATCCGAAATAATATCCTCTTTACCCTCACTAAAAACAACTGTTGAAGCATACGGACTGTTGGCTAAAAAGTCTTTAGGGCAAAATTTTCTATTAGATAGTAACATTACCGATAAAATTGTCACCAAAACTTTATCAGCTCAAAAGTTATCTTCTTTTGCCGGATGTCATATTTTTGAAGTCGGTTCCGGTCCGACCGGACTGACTCGTTCCTGTCTCAAAGCAAATCCAGATAAAATGACCGTAATTGAACTGGATGAACGCTGCATAAAAATTGCTCAAGATATACAATCAAAAATCGGATCGAGATTGGAAATCATCAATCAAGATGCGCTCACTTACGATTTTACTTTCGCAGAAAAACTTCCTAAACACATCTTATCCAACCTGCCTTATAATATATCGGTTCCACTGCTGACTAAATGGTTATATGATATCAAGTCTTATCAATCTTTGACCTTGATGTTTCAAAAAGAAGTTGCCGATCGTATTGAAGCTGACACCCGTACTAAAGATTACGGACGTCTCTCGGTTTTAGCCCAGTTGCAATGCCATATTACTCGCTTGTTTAATCTTCCGCCGGAAGCTTTTACTCCGGCTCCGAAAGTTTGGTCAAGTGTATTGTTATTCACCCCGCGTGATAATGTCTTAGACATTAAGAGCATTAAAAAATTAGAACAAATCACCACAGCCGCTTTTGCCAAACGTCGTAAAATGTTGCGCCAAATTTTCAAATCCATTCCTGATTTTGAGAATAAATGTGAAATTTGCGGTATATTACCCACTATGCGTCCCGAGGAACTTACTCCCCCAAAATTTTTACAGCTGTCAAAATTGTTGTAATGAAGCTTGACAAATCACAAATTATCCTTTATCTAACGAGCAAGAAGCGACAGGATGGCGCTCGACCTTATTATTTTAGTTTAACCTATGGGGGTATAGCTCAGTTGGGCTCGAGGATAAAATCAAACGATGCTCCGGTTGATTTTACCGCAAGAGGCGAAGTTTTCTTCATTGAGCTGGCTAGCGTAAGCGACGCTTAAGCGAAATTAGAAAACGAGTGACCGCGGCGAGTTAGCGAAAGTATTGAGCTTTACGAGCAAGAAGCGACAGGATGGCGCTCGACCTTATTATTTTACTTTGACCTATGGGGGTATAGCTCAGTTGGGCTCGAGGATAAAATCAACCTATGCTCCGGTTGATTTTACCGCAAGAGGCGAAGTTTTCTTCATTGAGCTGGCTAGCGTAAGCGACGCTTAAGCGAAATTAGAAAACGAGTGACCGCGGCGAGTTAGCGAAAGTATTGAGCTTTACGAGCAAGAAGCGACAGGATGGCGCTCGACCTTATTATTTTACTTTGACCTATGGGGGTATAGCTCAGTTGGGAGAGCGACAGGTTCGCAATCTGTAGGTCGTCGGTTCGATCCCGATTACCTCCACCATTAAAAAAAAACGGCTTTAATGCCGTTTTTTACTTTAAACATAACAATCGGGAGCGAACCGACAGAAGTCGGTTTGACTACAAGCGAGAGGCACACGGGAGTGTGCCGGTGAGCTGTTAGCGAACGAGCGCAGTGAAGCGAAGCTAAACCGATTACCTCCACCATTAAAAAAAAACGGCTTTAATGCCGTTTTTTACTTTAAACATAACAATCGGGAGCGAACCGACAGAAGTCGGTTTGACTACAAGCGAGAGGCACACGGGAGTGTGCCGGTGAGCTGTTAGCGAACGAGCGCAGTGAAGCGAAGCTAAACCGATTACCTCCACCATTAAAAAAAACGGCTTTAATGCCGTTTTTTTTTACTTTATCTTATTATTTAGTCACAAATCGTCGGCCAAGGATAATCTTCTGCCCTAAATTCATCAAACATCAAATCGGCAATATATTTTGCAATCAGTTTTTCATTAAACAATTGATGATATTTCAACCAACCTTTTTTAGCTACCGCCATCCGCTCTTGCTTATTGACACGATAATATTTAATCTTAGCATACAGTTCGTCTTCACCTTGGAAAAACGCAATTTCATCATCACTGAACAAATCACCGAAACCGGTACGTCGATCCATCAAAGCCAAAGCCCCGTTACCCATCAAATGAGCCATCCGATCCGACGAATACAAATAATCATGATTACTGCGATTAATATTCAATCCCATCGCTGTATTTGCAAAAACTCTTTGATATTCACCGCCGGTCAAATTAACCCCGTCAACTCTCGAAAATAAAACTTTATTCATATCAATATTTTTTTCCACTCGCGCCAAAATATCTTTAGTCTTCATGATAACGCCGTCAAATTCACGCTCGCTGTTCGGACTTGAAGGAAATACCAAATCCCATTCCGGATTCTCAATTTCAAAAGCCTTACCTGTTTCAATTGACGCATCAACCGGATTAGGCATAAAACCGACTTTATGTTTTTTGCAATCAAACTGACGCAATAAATTTTTATCCGCAGTCGTAATAATCGTTGCATCAACCAAATCAATTTTTGACTTAATATGTTTAATATTTTCCGGCACTATTTCGGGATTAATACAATCAACATTCCATTGCAACACTTTGGTATTCGGCAAAGCTTTCCTAATTTCCTCCAAAGTCGTCGGAGTAATTGTATCGGCATGCCCCAAAATAATTCCGTCAGGCTTTGTATCGACGCAATATTCATAAAACAAACGATTAAACGGTTTGCTTCCCAACTGTTTCAACTTACCGAAACACGAATAAGCTTTCAAAATATCTCTGTCGGAAAAATCCAATACATTATGTCCGTTACGCACCAACCCGTGTGAAATCTTATAAGGTGCAATATTCATATAACACCCGATACGCTTAATAAAATTAAAATTGGTGCAATGAATTATTCTTTTGGGTGTCATATCTCAACTCCTGATAATGTGAACATATTGATATTATAACAACAAAACCTCAGATGTAAAAACTTTTATACAGATTTACACATTCCTCCCCCGCTTAACCAAAACTTATTTACTTGCCTTTTTATATAAAAGCTATATATTCTATTTTCATCAATCTGACAATTAACGAGGTATAAATCATGAAAAAAGAACTCATCTTAAGCTCAATTATCGCCGCCGGCATTGCCCTGGGCGGATTTTTTCCCGGCTACTACTATTACAAAGCCCAAACCAACAACCGCACCGTTACCGTCAAAGGTTTGGCCGAAATGGATGTCAAAGCTGATTTTGCTGTCTGGAAAATTAAATTTAAAACTACCGGCAATGATTTAGCCGCTTTGCAACAAAAAATGAATTCCGATTTGCAAAACATTGTTTCTTATCTGAACAAGCGCGGATTCTCCAAGGCGGAAATCATCAGCGGCCGCATGAACACTAACGACCTTATGGCTAATCAATATCGCGATGCTCGTGCTGCAGATTCGCGCTATATTTTAGATCAAACCCTGACTGTTCGCTCAACTAATGTCGATATGGTGGAAAATGCTTTACGCGATATCGGCTCATTGGTTGCTCAAGGGGTTATTTTTGAGTATCAGGATTATTCTTCTCCGGTATCTTATTTATTTACCAATCTTAATCAGGTCAAACCGCAGATGTTGGAACTTGCCACCAAAAACGCTTATGCTTCGGCGCTTGAATTTGCCAAAAGTTCTCATAGCAAAGTCGGCAAAATCAAAACTGCCAATCAGGGAGTTTTCTCGATTCAGCCGCGTGAACAAATCGACGGACAAATGGAAAGCGCTCAAATTGACAAGACCATCCGTGTCGTTTCAACAATAGTCTATTATCTCGAATAATCATATAGTTTCTTGCAAAAAAAGCGGCTCAATAAGAACCGCTTTTTTTTATTACCCTTTCTGATTAGAAAGCAACTTTGGCATTCAAACCAACAGAATATTCATCCTTATCTTTGCGATTTTCACCACCGATATAGTAATCACCGAATACACCGACAGTTACGTTCTCTTTA
>CAMOLN010000127.1 GCA_946618745.1 uncultured Alphaproteobacteria bacterium
CATAACCACAATTGAACAACCCAAAGTATCGGATGTAGTTGTTCCGATTATTGTTAACAAACCATCTTCGGAAAAGAAAACTCGCAGCAAGAAAACAGTCTGAGTAATCACTTAAATTTTAATCCCCTTTTCATGCAAAAAGGGGATTTTTTATATCATCTTTTTTACCCAAGAAATTAGCGGAACATCTGCCTGTGCAAATTCGTAATTATCCAACTCACTGCATCTAACCCATGCGGTTGCGACATGTTCATTATCACAAATAACATCATCTTCGTTTTGTAACTGAGCCTTAAATAAATTAATTGTAACTTTAGCAAAATCGTAATTATGAACATTTTTAGCTATGAAATCGCCGATTCGAGTTTCCACACCCAACTCTTCTTTTAACTCACGTTTTAAAGCTTGCTGCAAACTTTCTCCTTTTTCCGGTTTTCCTCCGGGAAATTCCCAAACCAACGGCGGTAATTTATTTTCGGGACGTTGAGCTATAAAAATCTTATCCTCTTTACACAATGCTGCCGCAACCACTGTTATTTCTTTCATAATCATACTCCGAAATAAAAATTATTCTTTTATTTTCTACTTAAATCTTGATAAGTCAAACAAATAAGTTTAAATTATAAAAAAAAATTGAAAGGTGCACTGTAATGAAACAAATTCTGACCATTATGTTTATTTTCGGAACAATTCTGAAAACCTCTGATAGCATTGCTCAAACTTCAGATACCCCAACCACCGAGAACACCGAAGAAGTTTTAATGACCACTGAAGAAAAAGAATATCAAGAATATCTGAAAAAATTAAAAGAAGAGCGTGCCAAAGAAACTCGTCCTATAAAGAAAAAAGCCATAGCAAAAGCTGAAGAGCGCGAAAAAAAATATCAGGAATTTTTACAGCGCAAACAAGAAAAAGCATCCCCTTTTCAAAAAGAAGCTGCAGCCCAAGCTGAAGAAAAGAAAATACAACAATTACAAGATGCTCAAAAACCGTCCAAGTCTCGTTTTACCGAAAAGGCTAAAATACGCGCTCAAGAACGGGCTTTGAAACAGAAATTAAAGGAAGAAAAATTACTACGTAATCGTAAAAAAGAAATTTGATATTTTTTTTACTCAATATAAACGATTTATTAACCTAAAGTTTGTATCAATGCAGATGACAACAATCTAAACTTATTTTTTTTATTTGGAGAACTGCAATGTATAATTTTAATGAAGACGCTATCAGAGAAGCTGCTTACTACATTTGGAAAAACAATGGTTGCCAACAAGGTACTGCCTTAAGTGATTGGGATGCAGCTATTCATCAATTGTCAGTAAATGCTGCTTTTTCAACAAAATTAAACCATAAAGCTGCTTGTGCCTCAAAAGCCAATTCAAACAAAAATTCTGCCAAAACATCTTCTGCAAAGTCTAAAACTTTGAAAAATGTAAAATCTTTGGTTTTGAGTCCTATTTCTGCTTTGAAAAATTCCAACAAAAAGAAATAACTTCGTTCACTGGCTCCTAACAAAAAACCCGTTATATCAACGGGTTTTTTCTATTTTTAAAAGCAAAATACTTCATTAAAATATAGCCTGTAACCATCGTGCAAGCATTAGCTAAAATCTGCCCTATATAAGGATTCATTTTTCCTACATCCACCAACACTTCCAAAACCAGCGCATTTATTACATACGATGTAAACCACACTCCCACACATTTAATATACTCTCTGACCCAATCCTGCCACTTTCCTTTTGTGCAAAAAACAAAAATTTTCTGTGTTGTAAAAGATGAGAATGACGATATCACCCACGATAAAACTAAAGCAAGCTGGTAATGCTTTTCTCCCATCAATAAAACTAATAGCACATATAAGATATAAGCCACGCAAGCATTAAATCCGCCTACTAACAGATAACGCAACTTATCCGGTAATCGAAACCACCAATTCCACAATTTCCAAAAAATTTCTACTACTACCGACATTTTAGCTTTTTAGATCTATCAATAAAGAGAGCATTTCATCATTAACCGTAAAACTTTGCGCATTAAGTGAATAAGCTCGTTGCGTAACAATCATTTTAGAAAATTCCTCAGCCAAATCAACTGTTGAACGCTCAACCGAATTCGGCACAATAAGTTCGGTCGTATCGACATAAAAACTGTTCCCCACCTCAGCATTAGCCGTATACAATGTAGTATTATAAGGATCAAGATTTTCCGGAGCCGTAAATCCGGTAATCGCCAATTTGGCAATATTATAAGGAGCTGCACTTCCGTATACAGCTTTCAACACTCCGTCTTTATCAAAAGTTAAACCGGTTAAAGTCGCTGAAGGTGAACCATCCTGTTCAATTTTAACAACTTGAGATGATTCCGCATATTGCGTCATTCTGGTTAAATCAATTGCAATATTACTATGACTGCCATCATCCCAATCAATAGCGGCATTAACAATCTCCGGCGAACGCAAAGTTCCATCTGTATTAAATACAATTTCCGCAGCATCCCCTACAGCCGTTCCATCTTGCATATTAAAACTCAAAAACCACGCATTCTCTCTGGTTTCATCTTTGGTAAGTATCATATTTAAATCTTCACCGTCATAATTTTCGGAATAAATACCGATAGTATATATACTGCCGGACACTCCGTTAGCCGGAACATTAGCAATAATTTGAGCTTTAGTAGTTTCGCGTTGCGGCATAACTTCAGGAACATCAATGACAATTTCACTGGCATTATTGCTAAATTCATCACCACCATTTATTGAGCTGAAACCCAACACATGCATTCCACCTTTAGTTTCAAGATAAGTAACCCCGTCTGTGGTAATTTTTGCAAAATCACCGGCACGAGTATAGTAAATATTTCCCACTTCATCTGTTACCGTGAAAAAAGCATTGTTATTGTCAGAAATCGCCACATCAAAAACATTACCGGTATTTGATATTAACCCTTGTTGCAAAATATTATCCCTGTCCCAAGTTTGAACCCCGGTAATCGCTACGCGCGACGAATGCAATCCGCTTTGTGAACCGTAATTAAATCCTTTATTTCCTAGAAGGGTATTAAACAAAGTTTCTTTTTGTTTATATCCGTTGGTATTCATATTCACAATATTATCCGAAACCGTGTTAAGCGAATGGCTCATTGCATTCAAACCGGTAACCGAAGGAATAAAGCTGGCAATAGTCATGACAAACCTCTCAAAAAATTCCATTAATCTTGAAAAGATACATGCAATTTTTATGCCAAAAAATTAAAAATTATTCTTTTCTGCCTCAACCGTGGTAGGCTCGCTATGTCCCGAATACAAAAGCGTTTTATCCGGTAAAGTAAGAATCTTATTTTTAATACTGTTCATTAAAGTATCCAAATCGCCTCCGGGAAAATGCGTTGCTCCGTAAGAATCCTTAAAAATAGTATCTCCGACAAAAGCGATATTGTTGTCTTTATCGTAATAAACCACACTGTCTAAAGTATGTCCCGGAGTATAAATAACTCTCAATCCTCTTGATTTCCCATCATCTCGACTGATTAAATCGCCGTCTTCCAAATATTGTGCCTGTTTTAATACTATAGGCTCCGGCGTCATTGCCGAAAGATTAAATTGAGGATTGCTTAAATATTGTGCTCCTTGTGCATGAATTAAATAAGGTATCTTCAAGGATTCTGCGATTTGTTGCACTGCTCCGATATGATCAAAATGCCCGTGGGTCAGTAATATTTTTTCAATTTTCCAATTATTTTCTTCTATTATTTGCAATAAATATTCGGCCTCTGCCGCCGGATCAATCAAAAAACCTTTTTTATTATTTTCATCAATATAAAAATAAGTATTAGTCGTTAAATACTGACTTACCGGAACAGTTTTTACAATCATTTTTCTCTCCTCAACTATTATCATACTACAATTATTGATAAATAAAAAAAGGCAAGACACAATTCGAAAATTGTCCTTACCTTATTTTACAAACAAACGTAACATGGTCTGAATAAAATCCTCATAGTATCGCTATTA
>CAMOLN010000128.1 GCA_946618745.1 uncultured Alphaproteobacteria bacterium
AGACTCCGGCCTCTCACGCCGGCAACAGCGGTTCGAATCCGCTACGGGTCACCATATTTTTAAAATTTTGCTTGATATTAAACGAGCAATCGTTTAATATATAGTTGGTGCTGATTGCGGCGAGGGTCCACCCGTTCCCATACCGAACACGGAAGTTAAGCTCGCATAGCGCTTACGATACTTGGCGGGCAGCTGCCTGGGAAAATAAGTAGGTGCCAACATCTTTGCCTTAATAGCTCAGTCGGTAGAGCACTCGGCTGTTAACCGAGTTGTCGTAGGTTCGAGTCCTACTTGAGGCGCCAACAGAAAAACCACCCCAAAGGGTGGTTTTTTTGTTGGCATTTTTACAATAAGTCTTTAATCTGTCAATTAAGTTTAACAGCCGAGTGCGTGGCACGAGGATGTTAACTGGCTCACACCATTTCGCCGCCGGTGGCGGATACAGAAATGGTATGAGCTGGAAGAAACCGGAAGAATACCGAAGCGCCCCAAGCAAGGTAGGCGACCTGGGTTTCTGACCGTGCTTGTCGTAGGTTCGAGTCCTACTTGAGTCGCCATCTGGGGGACCCAATTTAGAACCCCCTCAAAAAACCCTTGATTTTCAAGGGTTTTTTGCTATTTTATAGTGAAAAAACAGGGCGTCCACACATTGAACCCCTTTTAAGACCTGTAGGACTCGAACTTGTGACTTGTTTATTTAATAATGACACAACAAATAAAACAACTACCGCTATGAACTTAAAGCAGTAGTTGTTTTTTTGTTATTATAACATTTGTAGTTATAAATCGATTTAATCTGAATCTATATTCAAAAAAGATTTCAACTTTTTATCCAATTGGTGATCAATGTCATCTTTAAACTGATCAATGGTTGCGAAAAAACCATTCAATGATTCAATTTTAAATGATTGTAAATTTTCATAATAATCAATATATTTTTGTTGCAGTTCCTGATCAATTTGGCTGTTTTTAATGGGCACGCAGATAGTTATTTGTTCCAAGTAACTATTATTGGCTTTAAATCTAAAATCGAGTTGGTATTGCTTTTTCATATCTTGTATGTAGTAAAATACATACTTTGGGTTAATTTCTGGATTTAATATTCTAAAAGCTCTCCTAGAAGTGTTTATATAAAAAGGAGTTGTGTGATAGAAAATATTTGTGCCCGCAGTTCCATCTCCATCCGAAGCAAAGGATATTAAAGGGGATTCTGAATCACAATTTAATGGATTTGATTTATAATTGCAAAAATACGCGACAGGAGCTTTCGCAGCGGTATATACGGGGATGTCTTTTGAGTTTTTTGTATCAATTGCGGAATACTCTTTGCGTGTTAGACCTAGACCAGCAGACACAAACTCAAAAACAGATTTATCTGTTAAAGAAAATGTCACATATTCAGTTTCATCAGACTTGATTTTATTAATAATTCCCAAAAGAGAATTTTTAATTTTTAACAACTCTGAAATATTGTTTTCTATATTTGCAATAATGTCATCGTCAGACAAATCTCTAGTTTCCTTTTTTATACCAAGTGAAACCAATTCATTATTCGACCAATAATTCTCAATTAACCAATTCTTGTTTTTGAATATTGATTCAAAACCGATGACTTTAATTTTGGCGTTTTGTGAATTATATATATCCTTATCAATAGTAAATTTTTTGAATTCTTTTGCAATTAATAACAAATCGTTTTCTGAGCATGGGATCCTATCTGCATCTAAAGTTTCGCCTATTTGATTAACGATGCCTGCAAAAACAGGTGCAGTTTGCATAGATTTTATATCACTTTTTTTGGTAATGCATAAAATATATGTTTTCTTTGTTGTAGCATAAAAAGTTTTAGGAGGAAGGGAAACTATGGCGTCAATATAACACTTTTCTATTAGTTTTTCTTTTAATTGATCATCGGTCGGTCTATAGAAAAAACCGTCTGGTAGTATAATAAAAGCTTTTCCGTTAGGTTTTAATTCAGCAATAATTTTTTGCAAAAAAAGGCCTTCTTTACCAACGGATGTTGTATTATAATACTTTTTCAATTCCTCTCTAGCATCAATGTATTTTGTATATAAACCTTTTCCGGAAGAAATGTACGGAGGATTGGACATAATTAAATCATAGTGGTTTTCTTTAACTTGCTCTAAAGATCCAATTATACTTTTATTCATCAATTTAAAAACACATGAGAATATATTAGAGAATTCTTTTGTTATTGTAGGATTCTGGGAAACTAATTCAATTAATGTAATCAAATAATTTGCCTTTGCAAGGATAATTGTTAATTCATCATAATCTGTTCCTAAATAATTGATTGATGTTAATATTTTCCCGTTTTTAACAATGTAATCTTCTATATTATTAGCTCGCCTATTTAATAATGCTTCAGATATAAAACCGCCTACTCCGCATGCAGGATCATAAAGAACACTGTTGTTTGGCAATGCTTTCACATTTGCCATTTCCACAATTGCTTTAATAACATTTCTCGGTGTAAAAAACTGTGCCAGTTGCTTTTTTCCTGTCGTGCTTTTTAAAAAGTCTTCAAAAAGCCTACTTTTAAAAGAAGGGTCGATATTATCTAAATTGCCGTAATCTTTGAATGCTTTTAGCACATCAAAAAATAGTTCATCTTGATTTTGATCATTTTTCAAACTCAATCCATTTATAATTGTTGTTCCATCATCTGCTATAGGAAACATTTTTTTGATATATGGGCGAACATTTTTAAGGTAATATTTTAAACAAAATTGGTTACCTTTTGCAAAGACAGTTTCAAAGTCAATATCGTTTCCTGCATCGTCTTTACACAAAAGATTTTTATCACTTAAAAATTTAAATATAAATAATTCTGTAAATGTCATCAAGCACTTTTTTGGATCATCTCCGGTTGACATATAAACAGATTGCCAGACTTTCTTTGCTAGTGATGACGGAGATATCATTTGTGCAGGTCTAATATAACTATTATTCTCGGAAATGGTTTTTTGAAGAAGCTCAATGTAATTAATAGACTCTGCCGACTCGTGATCAAAAAAATCTTTAAATTTAGTTTTGTTTTCGTTTTTTATAAAAGAAAAACCACGAGTTATTCCTTTAACCGCATCAAAATATTTGTAATCACAATTGTTTGTATTTGAAATAGAGTTTAGCCAATAAAAAGTGTGACCGTCAGTAACAATACTTATTTTTGCTTTGCATTCTTGGGCATAATTGTTGCATTGCTCAAAGGCCTTATTTTTCTTGGCTTCTGTGTTAAACTCGCTAGGCTTTTTATATTCTATGACGCAGATGACCAATGGGTTTGATATATCGCGTCTGTCGCAAATTAATGCGTCGGGGCATTTCAATTTATATTCCTTATAATCAAGGTTTGGGACAATTTTATTTGTTGCCAAATTTGCGAAATTTGTTTTGCCTATATTATAGTATTCATATTCTCCAAAGGGTTCACCATGGTCAGTATAATTTTTTTGTATTAATTCTTCACTCATATATTTTCTCCTTTTAATTCTTTTTCAAGCAATTCTGTAATCAATTGATTCATACTGTATCCACGTTGCTGCTTTTTTTTATTTTGAACCGCATCCATCATTTTCTCGTACAACTTGGGTTCCAAGCGCAAAGGGACACCGATTTTTTTTGATGTTGGAGTTTTGGAATTGTTCATTATAACCTCCGAATAATAGTATCATAGTATCATCATATCATAATATTATGATATCATAATATTATGAAAAAGTCAAGAGAATAAAAAGGTTTATAACATAAGATGATGCTTGAAGTGGTTTAAGGCGATTTTTTAGGGGGTGCAACTTTGTGGAAGACAGGGGACGGTTCTCTGTCTTTTGCAGGGGTTCAAATCTGCCCATAGGCGCCAAAACAATAGCCACCCATTAGGGTGGCTATTGTTTTGTTCCTTTTCAATAAGACTTTAATCAGCTAATTTGGCTTAACAGCCGAGTGCGTGGCACGAGGATGTTAACTGGCTCACACCATTTCGCCGC
>CAMOLN010000129.1 GCA_946618745.1 uncultured Alphaproteobacteria bacterium
AGGCGAGACGAACATCTTCGGCAGATAATTCTATTTCTTTAGCAAAATTAAACTGATTCAAATAATTAACAGCGTTCTTTAATGCTTCACGATAACGATGTCGCGTTATTAAAAGACCGGAATTATCGGTAACGCGTTTTTTGATATTATCAGATATGGCTGATAATAAATCATCTATACCGGTTTTATATTTGGCCGAGATAGTTATTATTCCTCTTTTTTGCAGTTCGCTAATTTGGGCAGATGAAAGTTTATCAATTTTGTTAGCTACAGTCATAATTTTAGATTTATCAATATTTTCAATTGTTTGACAATCGTTTTCTAAAGCATCAAATAAATTTATTACCAAGTCTCCGTCTTTGGCTTTATCATAAGCTATTTCTATTCCTTTACGTTCAATTTCTTCTTGGGTTTCGCGTAAACCGGCGGTATCGGTGAAAATTATCGGATAGCCGTTAATATCCATGTGAACATCGATGGCATCGCGGGTTGTTCCGGCAATATCAGATACAATGACGGCATTGCGAGAGGTAAGGGCGTTAATCAGAGAAGATTTGCCGGAATTCGGTTTGCCTAAAATGACTACGCGAAAACCATCGCGCAAGGATTCACCGATTTGGGAGCTTTCAAGATGAGCTTGGATATCGGTTTTGATTTTAAATACAGTGTTTTCAAGTTGTTGAATAATATCTTCCGGAATTTCTTCGTCAGGAAAATCTATGTAAGCTTCTAAGTGAGCTAGCACTTTGAGTAATTGTTCGCGCCAACCATCATAAAGATTTTTTAAGCGGCCTTCCATTTGGCGAATAGCAAATTTTTGTTGCTCGGAAGTTTCGGCATCGATTAAATCAGCTAAACCTTCGGCTTGGGTTAAATCCATTTTGTGATTGTAAAAAGCACGTTTAGAAAATTCTCCGGCTAAAGCATAACGAAAATCTTTGATTGAAGATAAAGCATCAAGCACCGAATTGATGACAGCGCGAGAACCATGAGTCTGAAATTCGACAATATCCTCACCGGTGAAAGAATGGGGAGCACGAAAATATAAAACCAAAGCCTCATCAAGTTTTTGGCCTTGCTGATTTTTTACGGCAGTAAAATAAGCATAGCGCGGTTTGATATTATCAATATTAATATCGGTTAAAATTTTAATTGCAGATAATGCCTGCGGACCGGAAATGCGTATGACGGCAACACCGGATCTTCCGAGAATAGTTGACAAAGCATAAATTGTTTGGTTATTCATTTTTTCACCTCTTAATTGATAGAATTTGTAAATTATTTTATAAAATGTTGCAAGTATAAAAAGGCCGATTTTTTGACTCTGGAAGCGTTTTTAGATTTTTTTAATAAAAGTATCGTAGAATCTCAAAAATCTTTCTGTATGAGCTTTGGGCGAAGTCGCTTTTGAGGGGTATAAAAATGAAAAAATTAATCATTTGGGATTTTGACGGGGTAATTGCCGACACTGAAAAATTGTGGGTTGAAAATCGCTTATATTTTTTGCGGCGAGATTACGGAATTGATTGGGATTTTAATCAAGCTTATAAATATCTCGGCGGAATCAGTGAACGAGATAAAAATCGCAATTTGAAAAATTTGGGTTTAGAAATTAAAGATAATTTCTGGATTGATGCTAATAACAGAGATTACGAAACTTTGGAACAAGTGGTGCTTACTCCTGATATAGATAAAATTTTTGAATTGAAGGAATTTGAACAATGTATTGCGACGGGCGGTATATTGGAGAGAACAATGAGAAAAATAAAACAAACAAAAGTTGATAAATATTTTGATATGAAGCATATTTTTACTGCGGATATGGTTGCACACGGAAAGCCGGAACCGGATTTGTTTTTACTGGCAGCAGAAAAAATGGGATACAATCACGAAAATGCAATTGTGGTTGAGGATTCAACCGTAGGAGTAATGGCTGCACAAAGGGCAGGAATTAAAGTTATTGCTTTTGTTAAATATAATACACCGGAAGTTAAAGTTATGGTAGAAGATTTGCATCCTGATTTTATGGTTGATGATATGCGTGAGACAAAAAAGATTTTGCTTGATTTCTATCATGATTTTGCCTAATCTTTAGGTTGCAAAGGTGAGAGGCCTTTGCGGAGTGTAGCAACTCCTCATAACAAAAACTCCTCGATTTTGGGGAGCCGACGGAATATAAAGAATACGCCGGACTGTTGTTATGGCAGTTGCTAACTCCCCGCCTTGATGAGTTTCAAGGCGGTTTTGTTTTAACAACAATCAGGGAGTTAGTATTATGGATAACATTACCTTAAAAAAAGATGTGCGTTTGCGAATTTATAAAGAATTGATAAAAGTGCGTCAAGAAAAAGGCTTGAGCCAATCTGATGTTGCCTTACAAACCAATATATCTTTGCAAAAATTAAATGACATGGAAAATGGCGGTGCTTGTTCGTGGAAAGCGATAAGACACTTGCTGCATTTTTATCATAAAGATTGGAAAATTGAATTAACAGACCGCTGATATTAAGCCCTGTTAGACAGCAGGGCTTTTCTTTAATAGCAAGATTTTGCTTGATTTCTTATGAAAATTTTATATGCTTGGGGCAATAAATTTATTATTAATCTTAAAAATATTTTAATTATGGAAAGTTTTGTAAAAGAAGAAAAGCCTTTAATCGTTATTATCGGTGTATTGTTGGCTTTGGCGGTTATCTTGCTAAATCTTTTTATTTGGTGCGACTATCTTGCTTTTGCAGGCGCGTTTATTGTGTGCTTTGTGATTGAAGTAATTATGTTGTGGTGTCGTGAAAGTTTTGACAGATATAATTATAGTATCTGCTTTACTGTCGGGCTGCAATTACTTCTATTTGCTATGTTGATTGTATTGGTAGAGCTAACCGGTTTGTATTTAGGGTTGTTATTATCTTGTTTTGTATGGGTAATAATAACCATATTTACTCTTAATGATGCTAAAGGAATAACATTCTGGGGATGTTTTATGTTTTGGATGTTCAGCATCCCATGGATGTTTTTCGCTGAACTATGAAATAAAAGGCACTATAAGAAAAAGGCACCCGAAAGTGCCTTTTTCTTTTTTTTAAGAATTCATATTTGCAAAGAAATCTTGGTTATCTTTACTGACTTTTAGTTTATCAAGCAGGAATTCCATACCGTCGGTCATACCCATTTGCATCAAAACACGGCGTAATACCCACATTTTGGTAAGGGTATCTTTATCAACCAAAAGTTCCTCTTTACGAGTGCCGGAACGGGTAATATCAATGGTTGGGAAGAGGCGTTTATCGGTAAGTTTGCGATCCAAGATAATCTCAGAGTTACCTGTTCCTTTAAACTCTTCAAAAATAACCTCATCCATACGTGATCCGGTATCAATAAGTGCAGTCGCAATAATAGTTAAAGATCCACCCTCTTCAACATTACGAGCAGCACCGAGCAGGCGTTTCGGGCGTTGCAAAGCATTGGCATCAACACCTCCGGTTAAAACTTTACCTGATGATGGAATAACAGTGTTATAAGCACGACCGAGGCGGGTTATGGAATCAAGTAAAATTACCACGTCTTTTTTGTTTTCAACCAGACGTTTGGCTTTTTCGATAACCATTTCGGCAACTTGGACATGACGAGTGGCTGGTTCATCAAAGGTTGAAGATATAACTTCTCCTTTAACCGAGCGAGTCATATCGGTAACTTCTTCCGGACGCTCATCAATCAACAATACCATTAAATAACATTCAGGATGATTGGTAGCGATAGCATGAGCGATATTTTGTAACATTACGGTTTTACCGGTGCGGGGAGGAGCAACAATAAGTCCTCGTTGACCTTTGCCTTGAGGTGAAATTAAATCAATTACTCTGGTGGTATAATCTTTATCGCCGCAAATAATATCAAAATTGAGTTTTTCAGTAGGATAAAGCGGAGTTAAATTGTCAAAATTGACACGCAATTTAGATTTTTCGGGATCATCAAAATTGATTTTATTAACTTTT
>CAMOLN010000130.1 GCA_946618745.1 uncultured Alphaproteobacteria bacterium
AAATTTTGCAGTTATTAAATGCTAATTGAAATTTTCTCGTAAAATCCTCAAAAATTTTGTTATTTTTTTCTTGACAAAAAACGACAAATATAGTAAAACACCCGACATAAACAAGTAATTAATATTAATTATTATTAACAAAAAAACAAAAAAATCATGTACACAGCTTTTTGCATTTTATTCGCAATTGTTATTGTTATTGAAATTATTTCAATTTCGTGCTATTTTGAGTGCGAAGGTTTTGACACCGGCGGTATAGTAGCCTTCGTGTGCCTTGTCCTCCAAGTGATCCTTGGAGTAGTTGCTTTATTCTATGAAGAATCGATGTTTTTAATGTCGATTTTAATAGTAATTCTGATAGCTCCATATTTTATTTTCATGTATTCTGACCAAGCCGTTAAGTGGCTCGAGGGGTTGTGGAATAAAGATGTAGAGAAGACTAACCAAGGCACCAAGACCAAAAGACCTCTTTCAAAAGGTTTTAAAACAATCGGCTGGGTTATTCTGATTGTGGCTTTTCTTGTTTTTTTTGGATGGATCTTCGATCGTTCGAATACCTTGGTTAAACAAGGAGAGCGCGGCGTGAAAACCGTTGCAGGCAAGGTCGTACCAAAAACTTACGATCCGGGACTGGTAACAAACCTGCCGTTCTGCGAACGGTGGGGGTTCGATGTGATCATAGTTGACATAAGGCCAAAAACCTTCGAGTATAACAGTCTTATTCGCACCAAAGAACAGCTGAAAGCAACTATCGATTATTCGGTTACTTGCCAAATCAACGAAACAAAGGTGCATGTCATGTATGACAAATATACTGACATTGAAAATTATAAGACCGTTAACATTGATCACATGATGCCATCAGTCATGCTAATGTTGACATCGAAAATGTCATTTTGGTCATTTTCGGACGAGGCTACAAATTTGGTAACTGAGGCAGCTCAGTGGATACTGAACGATCAGTTAAAAGCAGACAGTTTAGTAACAATTACAAACTTCTACTTTAAAGGCTACCAAGCCTCACCGGAAATTGAGGCCCTGATCGAACAAACTGCTCAGGCTCGACAAGGTGTTGAGCTTGAAAAGTGGAAGCTCGAAAGGGCTAGGATTGAGACCGAAAAGGTTAAGCAAGAAGCCGCCCAGACCTATGAACGTCTGGCCGCTGTTGCTAAAGCCAACGGTATCGACGTCCAAATTAAAGCAGATGCATTAAAGAACCCATTTGTGGCCCAATACGAAGTTGCCAAGGCGTTGCAACAATGGAACGGAAGTCTGACTTTGCCGAACACATTGGCAATAATGGAACAAGCCTCAAATGGTGGAGGCGGAACCTCTATTTTCCCGATAGTTCCCATAACAACAGGAAAGTAAAACTCTAAAAAGAGCCCGACGCAAAGTCGAGCTCTTTTTTTTAGTATTTTATAATATTGAAAAAAACTGCGGAGAATTGTGCAGATAAAGTCATTTATAAGAAAACCCGAAATTCTAGTATACATAGAAGTACATGAATTTCGGGTTATTCTGTAAAATGGCTTTAGATGCGCCATTATACGCAGTTTTTAAGCTGACTTCTTGCAGCAGCAAAGACCACTGTCATCAAGCTTTTCACCTTTGTGGCGAACTGCAGCCTGTGCCGCAGCCAGTCTTGCAACCGGAACGCGGAACGGCGAACAGGAAACATAGTTCATGCCACAAGTTTGGAAGAAGTCGATAGATGCCGGATCGCCGCCATGCTCACCGCATACACCCAACCAAATCTTCGGATTAGAGTTGCGGGCTTTGGTGCAAGCCAACTTAACCAACATACCGACACCTTCAACATCAATTGAAGCAAACGGATCTGCCACATAAACACCTTTAGCACGATATTCATCCAAAATCGCACCGGTATCATCACGACTCATACCCAAAGTAGTTTGAGTTAAGTCATTAGTACCAAATCCGAAGAACTCGGCCGATTGAGCCAACTCGTCAGCTTTCAAAGCAGCGCGCGGCAATTCAATCATTGAGCCGACTTGATATTCAACCTTTTTACCCTTTTCAGCAAACAATTTTGCAGCTGTGGTATCGATAATATTCTTAACAATATCCAACTCTTTTTTAGAACCTGTCAACGGAACTTCAATCTCAGGCATTACTTTAATGCCGGCAGCTTCACATTCCATAGCAGCTTCCAAAATAGCAGTTGTTTGCATTTCGCAAATTTCCGGATAAGTAATCGGCAAACGGCATCCGCGATGACCCAACATCGGGTTAGCTTCATGCAAAGAGTTTGCTCTTTGTTTAACTTCATCCAAGCTCATTCCCATCTTGTCCGCCAATTCTTTCATCTCGACCTCGGTATTGGGCAAGAATTCGTGCAAAGGCGGATCAAGCAAACGAACAACCACCGGCAGTCCGTCCATAATCTTGAACAAGTCTTTGAAATCTTGTTTTTGATAAGGCAACAATCTCGCCAAAGCTGCACGACGTCCGGCTTCATCTTTAGCCAAAATCATAGCACGCATATCCGAAATACGGTTAGCATCAAAGAACATATGTTCGGTTCTGGCCAAACCGATACCTTCAGCACCAAAGTCACGAGCTTGTTGAGCATCTCTCGGAGTTTCGGCATTGGCTCTGATTTCCATAGTGCGCAACTCGTCAACCCAACCCATCAACTTACCGAAATTACCGGTATTGGTGTCGGCTTTAACCGTCGGAATTTGACCTTCGATAATCTGACCTTTACCGCCGTCCAATGACAACCAATCGCCTTCGTGAATAACTACACCTTTATCAGTGGTCATGGTCTTCTTGGCATAATCAATGTGAATATCATGTGACCCTGATACGCAAGGAGTTCCCATACCTCTGGCCACAACGGCAGCGTGTGAAGTCATACCGCCACGTGCTGTAATAACGCCTTGCGAAGCATGCATACCGCCGATATCTTCCGGAGAAGTCTCATTACGGATTAAGATAACTTTCTCACCTTTAGCAGCCCAAGCTTCAGCCTCTTCAGCACAGAAAACTGCACGACCTACAGCAGCACCAGGAGATGCCGGCAAACCGGTAGCAATAACATTTTTCTTAGCTTTAGGATCCAACATCGGGTGCAACAATTGGTCTAATTGATCAGCCCCAACGCGCATAATGGCTTCTTCTTTGTTGAGCAAACCTTCTTCAACCATCTCAACAGCCATACGAACGGCGGCTTGAGCGGTGCGTTTGCCGTTACGACATTGCAACATCCACAACTTGCCATGCTCAATGGTGAATTCCATATCTTGCATATCTTTGTAGTGAGCTTCCAACTTGTTGCGAACGTCAACCAATTCTTTATACAAATTCGGCCACAATTCTTCCAATGAATTACCTTCGCCCTTTGAGCCCATCGGTTGCGGAGTACGAATACCGGCCACAACATCTTCACCTTGAGCATTAACCAAATATTCGCCGTAATAAACATTTTCACCGGTAGCCGGATCACGCGAGAAGCAAACACCGGTAGCCGAATCATTACCGGCATTACCGAATACCATGGTTTGAACGTTAACCGCTGTTCCCCAGTCACCCGGAATATTATTCAACTTACGATAAGTAATGGCACGATCAACCATCCAAGAACCGAACACGGCACCGATTCCGGCCCATAATTGATCCCAAGGATCTTGCGGCACAACTTTGCCGATTTTTTCTCCGATTGCTTTGTATTGATTTACCAATTCTTTCAAATCATCAGCCGTCAAATCGGTATCTTGCTTATAACCATGAGCTTTTTTCATATTCTCCAAGGCTTCTTCATACAAATCCAAATCTGCACCCAAAACCACATCCGAGAACATCTGCAAGAAACGACGATAAGAGTCATAAGCAAATCTCTCGTTACCGGAAGATTTTGCCAAAGCCTTAACTGTCTCATCATTCAAACCCAAGTTCAAAACCGTGTCCATCATACCGGGCATCGAAACTCTGGCACCCGAACGACCCGAGAACAACAACGG
>CAMOLN010000131.1 GCA_946618745.1 uncultured Alphaproteobacteria bacterium
CCACCCCTATGCAAGTGCGGCAGTTCTGCCAAAGTCTGATTGATAAGCACCTTTATACCGAGGCTTTCAGCCACATAAATATCACAAACTGGCACAGTTACCGATGGCTGTTACGCAATAGTGTCAAGCAAAATCGCTTGACTTGGCGGCAACTGTCACAACAACTGCATTGCGGATTCAATCTTCCGCTGCAGTTAGCTTTGAGGAGAGCAATTGCCTGAAAAGATTAAGAGGGACAAACTCATGTTTGCCCCTCTCTTTTTTTAGCCGTTATTTTCTCTTCAAACCTTTTACCGGCTTCGGGCGTTTATCTCCCGAATTATCAATCGCATCGGCAATCGGGGTGTAAATTCTCACCGCTTTAGGTTTGGCTACTACAGGACGTTGACCGCAAATCTCCAAACCAACAGCTTTCAAAGCCGTTTCAATCGGAATAAACAAATCGGGCAAATTATCATCTTTCTTACTCTTATGAGCAATACCGATAATATTTCCTTTCTGATCAATCAAAGCACCGCCCAAAGTAACCGTCTGCACAAAAGTATCAACGATTATTTCGGCACCTTTGTCCTCGCTGTAACGATACCCGACTACTCTGCCTTCATTATCAATATAATTCTCGCCGTCTTCATCAAAGTCCAACATACCCAAAGTCAGCAATATGTCTTTGTTTACTTCCGGCAGTTTTAATTCCATCGGCAAAGGTGTATATTCGGTCGGCTCATCTAACATCAATACCGCCACGTTCTTGTTCGGGTTGACACGGAAAGCCGAAGCCTTAAACTCTTTGCCGTTGATAGTTTTCAAATTATAAACGTTATTGTCTTTAACTACCAAATCCGCTGAGGTCAAAACCAAATTATCGGCAATAATCAAACCGGCCCCTTTCTGTCCGCGAGCATTATTAACCGATACGATTGACGAACGCAAACGATAAAGATTTTGCGGTCTCAGATTTTCAAACGGCGGATTGTTAACAATGCAGAACTTGCTGTTAACATTAGCAAACGATTTTTCGCTGATGGTTTCTATATACATTTTTCCATCGCCTCTGGTTCCGCCTTCTTCTTGAACTTCAATTTCCAACGGAATATCAACGAAAAAGTCATCACTGACGGTAATATTTTCCTCCGATTTAATCATCGGGCATTCTTCTTCCACAATTTGAATCTCGCGGCAGTCATTGCGCATCGCAAAATTGCGGTCACGCACTTGCGCCTTCATCTCAACTTCCTGCCAACAAGCCGGAGTAGAACATTTTTGCGAGGTAACACCGTCAAATTGCAAATGAACCATATCAATTTTGTCGCGATCAACCATACTCAAGCCGGCCATATCCGGACTGTTAATCATTTTTTGTTTTTCAACATAAGTAACCGGAATATATTTTACCGGAACACTTTCCCCGTTGCTGCTGTAATAACTTCCTTTTACTCCGCCGGCAGATTGTGCACCGTAGCCACCCTCGGTTTCATAACCATATTCACCGCCTCGATATTCGGTTCTGGTCCGATATCCCGATTTTGAGCTGTCCATTTCCATATCGCAGTTTTGCAACATCTCAACCCCTCGCAACTCCGGCGCATATTGACGTTCAAAACACTCATCGCAACGTTGATTACGGCTTATTTCAACCAACTGGCGCTCAATATCTTGCGGACGAATTCTTTGCAATAATGTCGGATTAACACAGCTTATCTCCGGCAATTTAACCAAAGCATCTTCAAAAGCACGCTCAACCAACAGATTCTCACCATTCGGCTCGCCTTCCATAACCTGACCGTAACCGGTGGTCGTGCCGCGGCAATAAACCGTATCTTTGCGCAAGTTCATAATCCGCCAAACCACGGTCATTTCCGAAGTTCCGCTGCGTAAACGTTTATTTTTGGCAATCTCCCAATCAAATTCATCGCAGATATTCATGAAATAATCGGTAATTTCCGCAGTGATAACATATTCCGGATAAGGCAACTGATCGGAATCCGGATAATAAACATTGGAACGATCAACCACAACCGGATAAAAATCATTTAATGTTTCATAGAACACATCAAAGAAATGCATATCTTTTTGAATGGTGCGTCCTTCGTTAAGATAAGCATTTTTAGCCTCTCTGCGGCAACCGAACAGTCTGAATTTATAATCACCGAGTTTGCTGTTAAACTCATCATATTTACGGCCTTTTTTGATACGGAAATCAACATTTTCCAACTTTACCGAAGCATAAGAATTGCGCCCTTTGTGCAACATATCATAAGCTTGATATTGTTCCTGATCAATAATCAGACTCTGATAGCGCACTTTTTGTTTGTCTTGCACATAAGAAATACGACGCACCGGTTTTTTCTTTGACTTTTCGCACATACAGTCAAACAATCCCGGCGACTCGACTAAATAATCGCTCGCGTTGCACATACAGGGAATCAATTCGGGACTTTCTTTGCTGCATGCAACCAAAGCAACCGCCGAAAGCACAAGGCCTAAGCTCAATCTTTTACGCATATTTAAACTGCTCCGTCTTAACGTTAGAAATACAAACTTTGCCGATATGACAAAGCTTCAGCTATATGCAGTTTAAGAATTTTTGATTCATTTTGCAAGTCCGCAATCGTTCTTGCTAACCGCAAAGTTCGATGATAGGCCCGCGCCGACAGTTTATACTTGTCAGCAAAGGCAATCAGCAATTTTAAAGCCTCCTCATCGGTTGTGCAAATCTCTTCCAAAAGTTTACCTTTTAAGCCCGCATTGTTGCAAATTGACGTCTCACCCAAAGCCTGTAAACGTTTTATCTGAATTTCCCGTGCTTTAATCACTCTTTGCTGAATAACTGCCGAGCTTTCGCCTGATGAAACTTTTGACAAATCCCACGGACTGACTGCCGGCACGTCAATTTTAATATCAATCCTGTCTAAAAAAGGTCCGGATAATTTAGCCATATATTCCTGAGCGCAAATCGGTGCCCGTTTACATTCTTTGTCCGGAGTTCCCAGATATCCGCACTTGCAAGGGTTCATCGCCGCAATCAGTTGAAAATTCGCCGGATAACTTACATGAGCATTAACTCGCGATATCTCAATAGTCTTATTTTCCAAAGGTTGGCGCAAAGCCTCCAAAGTGGCGCGATTAAATTCCGGCAGCTCGTCCAAAAACAACACTCCGTTATGCGCCAGCGAAATTTCTCCCGGTGTGCCTTTGCGACCTCCGCCCACCAAAGCCGGTGTGGATGCCGAGTGATGCGGAGCGCGAAACGGTCGTTCAAACACCAATCCCGATTCTTTTAACAATCCCGCAACCGACATAACCATCGAAGTTGATAATGCCTCTTCATTGGTCATCGGTGGTAAAATTCCCAAAATTCTTTGTGCTAACATTGATTTGCCGGCTCCCGGAGGTCCGACCATCAACAAATTATGCCCGCCGGCCGCCGCCACTTCCAAAGCTCTCTTGGCGGTTTCTTGTCCTTTAACATCAGCCATATCCGGATAAATTACCTTGTCATAATCTTTTTCTATCGCCGGCGTGCTTAATATCTCACTTCCCTTAAAATGATTAATCAAATCTGCCAAATACGGGGCCGCCAATATTTCCAAACCTTCAGCCCAAACCGCCTCTTGAGCGCAGCGGCGCGGACAAACAAAACCGATATTTTTTTCTTTTGCATGAACTGCGGCCGGCAACACTCCGTTCACCGGCAAAATTTCTCCGTCCAATCCCAATTCGCCCAAAACCAAATAATTACGTAATTGCTCCGATTTAATCACTCCCATCAAGGCTAACAATGCCAAAGCAATCGGCAAATCAAAATGCGAACCTTCCTTCAGCATATCCGCCGGAGCCAAATTGATTAAAATTCTTTTGGCCGGTATCTGTAACCCCAAAGACTGCAATGCCGCCCGCACTCTCTCTTTGCTTTCGGCAATGGCCTTATCCGGTAATCCCACAATAATAAAATTCGGCAAACCGGAAGTCATCTGCG
>CAMOLN010000132.1 GCA_946618745.1 uncultured Alphaproteobacteria bacterium
ATTGAATAATTTTAATCACTCGATTGAATTATTTTTTGCTATCTTGTGAAAATGCCGATAAAATAAAGTCTATCTGCTTGTTGGTGTAAGTTAATAACTTGTCTAAAACTTTTTCATCAGCCTTATCCCATTCCATAATTTTGCAAATATTATCTTCACGAGAGATAAATACAAAAAAGGTGGAGAACAGAGTTATAACGTAAAAATAACAATCTTTGAGCGGGATTTTTTTATTTGATGCCCAGTGCAACAACGAGGAAATCTTATCATGAAAGGGGCGAATCAGCTCATCATAGAGAATCGAAAATTCTTCCGTTGGGCAAGAATATTCGCTCAAGAAAACTTTTTTCATATCAATAGATAAGGTTTCCGAGCAGATTATCATTAAAACGCGTTGCATAAAATCTTTTAAAAGGCGGGCAGCATCTTGTTGATTTTCGCTTTTTTGAACAACCTGATATTGAGCGGTTAAATCGGCAGTCATATCATTGACAACATTAACAATGTTTTTTAAGGCGGCGGTATAGATACCTTTTTTGCCACCGAAGTAATATAAAATAGAAGATATATTGATATTGGCTTTGGCGGCAATATCGCGGGTGGAGGCACCGAAGAATCCGTTCTTGGCAAATTCTTCAAAAGCACTCAAGAGTAATTTAGCTTTGGAATCATTAGACATAGTTATTTCCTGTGAAAAATTTATTTGCCTGCATTATGTATTATTTATTTGAAAATACAATCAAAATTTTATCCACCAAAGGATTTTTTCTTGAAAATATAATAAAATCAATCGATTGACTTAAAAACGAATCGTGGTAATGCAACAGAGTAAAAATTTTGCTTTACAGAGAGGGTATTTTAAGGTAGAAGAGTGGGAGCTGAAATTGTCGGAGGACTTTAAGTTGAGAAATTTTGTGCGTTTTGTGTTGCGCTTAATATTTACCGTATTAAAAGTGAGATGCAATATACAGTTTGATACCAATAAACTGCCAACGAAGGCGGTTTATATTTCCAACCATGTCTCCTATTTGGATCCGATTATGTTGTTTGCTTTTTTGCCCGGGGATCCGATTTTTGCTCTTAACGGGCATTTATATCGCAATAAATGGGTGCGTTTTTTGATGAAAGCGGCAGATGTTATGCCGTTTAATATGATTGAGCCGGCCGATTTGAAAGAGTTGATTGCCAGAATTGATTCGGGAAGACGTTGTGTAATTTTTCCTGAGGGGAGGATGACCGAAAACGGCGGATTAATGAAAATTTATGAAGCTCCCGGTTTGGCTGCAGATAAAGCTGATGCACCGGTAGTGCCGATTTGGATTGACGGACCGCAATATGGTTATTTTTCCAAGACTAAAGGAAAATTGCCGCATCGTCCTTTACCCAGAATTACTATTACAGTAAAAAAACCGATTAAATTTAAATTAAAGGATGATTTACGTCGTCAGCGCGATCACTTAAGCAACGAAATATATATGATTATGCGCGATATGTGTTTTGATGCAATTAATAATGGTGATATTTCATTGTTTGGAATGTTGATGAAAGCGGCTAAGATTAATTCAAAGCGCGGTTTATTTTCTCGTCCAAAATTTTTTGAAGATGTTAATCGTGTGCCACAATCCTATTTAGATCTGGTAGTTAAGTCATTTGTATTGGGGCGATTTTTTAAGAAGATGACTAATCCAGGCGACAGAGTGGCTTTGTTGATGCCTAATGCCTTGGCTACGGTTTGCACGTTTTTCGGTTTGTCAGCTTATGAACGTGTGCCGGTAATGCTTAATTTTTCGGTTGGCTCCAAAAATATGGTATCAATGTGCAATACAGCAAAAGTTAAGATGATTATTACCTCACATACATTTATTCATGGCGCTAAGATGGAGAATGTAATTGATGATTTGCGCGAGGCCGGATACAATATATTCTTTCTTGAGGATTTACGCAAATATATTACTTTGCGTGACAAGTTGGAAGCATATATTCGCTACAAGGTTAAACGTGTGCCGCATAAAATAGGCGGGGATAAAGAGGCTGTGGTTTTATTTACTTCAGGCTCGGAAGGAGCTCCTAAAGCTGTTGTTTTAAGTCATGCTAATGTAATATCCAATGTTGATCAAATATCATGTATATACAGTTGTGATGTTAATGATGTGATGTTAAATGCTTTACCGATGTTTCACTCATTCGGTTTGGCGGTGGGAACTTTGTTTCCGATATTCAGAGGAAGTAAATTGTTTTTATATCCTTCACCGTTGCATTATCGTATTATTGCCGAGTTGTCATATGAGATAGGTACAACATTACTGGTGGGAACGGATACGTTTTTCCGGGGTTATGCCAAGATTGCTCATCCGATGGATTTTAATCATGTCAGAGTTATGGTCGGCGGTGCTGAAGCAATTAAACCGGATACGCGCAACTTATGGGGCGAAAGATTGGGGGTAAGTATTAAGGAAGGATATGGTGCAACCGAATGTTCTCCGGTTATATGTGCAAATAATCATATTTTCAATCGTTTCGGTTCAATCGGTAAGTTGTTACCGAAGATTCAATATAAGTTATTGCCGGTTGACGGAATTGAAAAGGGCGGTGAGCTCTGTGTTAAAGGTCCTAATGTAATGATGGGATATATTATGCCGGATAATCCCGGAAAGTTGGTGCCGTTAAAAGATGGTTGGTATCATACCGGTGATGTGGTTGAAATTGATGATATAGGCTTCGTTTATATCAAAGACAGAATCAAACGTTTTGCTAAAGTAGGCGGAGAAATGGTTTCGTTGAATGCGGTTTTGGAAACGGTTGTTAAGGCTTTTGAAAAAGACGGGGAGTTTGATTACGGAGTTGTTTCCGTACCCCATGAGACCAAAGGTGAGCAGGTAGTTTTGGTTACTACTAATAAAAAAGTTAATTCGGAGCGTTTACATGAATATATCAAACAAAACGGCTTACCGGAATTATATTTACCTAGGGTTATACTGTATCATAAAGATTTGCCGACATTTGCTACCGGTAAAGCAGATAATGTTACTTTAAAAAAGCAGGTAATGGAAGAATTAGACTTGATTAAATAGTAAGTTCAGGCAACTTTTTGGGTAAATAATAAAATTTTTGGTTTACATTTGAGAATATTTTTTGTAGCATGAATTTCAGTCGTTGTAGTATGGCGAGAGAGGAGATAATTATGAAAAAATATTTGGTATTGGTTGCGATTTTGTTGGCGGCTTGTGGTGAACAAGGAACAAGTAATAAAGATACTGCAGGTGATATCTCAGGTGAGGTTGCTAAAGTTACAGAAGTTAAGGTTGAAGGTAATGTGATAAAATTAACGGCAGAAAATTCCGGAGCCGTAGTCAGTGCAAAAGTAGGTCAGGAGCTTGAGTTGCAATTGGCCGGTAATGCTACTACAGGGTATAATTGGCAATTTATTACTTTTGTCGGTGATGAAAATATGGTCGAAGAGTTGCAATCAGAGTATATTCCTGATGAGAATCCTGATGGTATGGTCGGGGTTGGCGGCAAAAGTGTGTATCGGTTGAAATTGCTTAAGGCAGGTGAAATTGTTGTTTCGGCAAATTATGTTCGAAGCAATGAAGAAGTAGATATTAACAAAAAAAGCGACTATGCAGTTAAAGTTGTTATAGAATAAGTTAGCGCTTAGTCTGAAAGAATTGCTTTAATATTTGCGAGCAAGGTTTTTCTAATATGCCGCCGTTGATTTGAGGTCGATGGTGGCATATTTTTTGTTCAAAAAAACACGGGCCATTGACAACGGCACCACCTTTTTCATCATAAGCGCCAAAATAAAGACGGCTGATGCGGGCGAAAGATATGGCTGCGGCACACATGGCGCAAGGCTCTAAGGTTACATACATATCCATATCCCAAAGGCGATTTTGTTGCAATTTTTCGCAAGCTTGGCGAATGGCTAAAATTTCGGCATGAGCGGTAGCGTCAAAAGTGTGC
>CAMOLN010000133.1 GCA_946618745.1 uncultured Alphaproteobacteria bacterium
TCTCAACTGCAATCGCCCATCCGACCAAAGTATGAGCTCGATCACGTGCCTTATTCAGCTCAAAAATCGTGCGCCGACGAATAATTTCTTCTCTAAACTCAATAAACGCCTTAATAATGTCTTTCAAGTTTAAGAGCATCGGCCGTCCGTTATAAATTGCCAACATATTCATACCGAAACTGGTCTGTAACGGCGTAAATTTATAAAGCTGATTCAAAATAACATCTGCCTGAAAATCGCGTTTTATCTCTATTACCACGCGCACACCCTGACGGTCCGACTCATCACGAATTTCAGCTATGCCTTCAATTTTCTTTTCTTTTGATAATTCGGCAATTCGTTGAATCATCTCGGCTTTATTAACCTGATAAGGAATTTCATGAACAATGATTGCTTCCTTATCTTTGTGCAATTCTTCAATAGTGCATTTAGCTCTCATCATTACCGAACCGCGACCGGTCAAATAGGCAGAACGCGCACCGGAATGTCCCAAAATCAAACCTCCGGTCGGAAAATCCGGTCCCGGAATAATTTTGATTAAATCTTCAATCGTAATATCCGGGTTATCAATATAGGCACAACAAGCGTCACAAACCTCCGACAAATTGTGCGGCGGCATATTGGTCGCCATACCCACGGCAATACCGTTAGTTCCGTTAACCAACAGGTTGGGGAACCTTGCCGGCAAAACTGTCGGCTCTTGCAAAGACTCATCATAGTTGGGCATAAAATCAACTGTGTCTTTGTCAATATCCTCAATCATGGTATGGGCAACTTTAGCCAATCTCGCTTCGGTATAACGCATCGCGGCGGCCGAGTCTCCATCCATTGACCCGAAGTTTCCTTGTCCGTCAACCAACGGCACACGCATTGCAAACGGCTGCGCCAAACGCACCATCGCTCCATAAACCGAGCTGTCACCGTGCGGGTGATATTTACCCAAAACATCACCGACGATACGCGCCGATTTTCTAAACGGACGATTGTAATCATACCCGTTTTCAAACATTGAATAAATAATGCGTCGATGCACCGGCTTCAAACCATCACGCACATCAGGCAAAGCGCGCGATACAATAACGCTCATCGCATAATCAAGATACGACCGCTTCATTTCATAAGAAATTTCAATCGGTGCAATATCTTGAGAACTTTCTACTAAATTATTATTTTCTTCCACTGTATATTCCTTTTATTTTCTACAACTAAACTGCCGGAATTATAGTATTTTTTCTTATTTACCGCCACTTTTTTTCGCCAATTATACCCATGATTCTGCTCCACAGCCGAAAAACCTGCCTTAAAATCGATTTGACATCATAAAAGTTAACAATAATTTTTATCAAATACACTCCTGCCTCAAAAAATCGCCGTTTTTTTATATTAAAAAGATTTAATATTTTTTTTGCCATCTCTTGACAACCCCAAATTCGATAACTAACTAAAAGTCTAGCAATAAAACTAATGGAGTATAAAAAAATGAAAATCAGACCGTTACATGACCGCGTTTTGGTCAAAAGATTAGAAGAAAACAATCGCACTGCCGGCGGTATTATTATCCCTGACACTGCCAAAGAAAAACCCTCTGAGGGTATTGTCGAAGCCGTAGGCGACGGAATGCGTTCCGAAGATGGCAAAATCATCCCGATGAACGTCAAAGTCGGCGATAAAATTCTGTTTGGCAAATGGTCCGGCACCGAAGTAAAATTAAACGGCGAAGAGCGTTTAATTATGAAAGAAGCCGATATTTTGGGCGTAGTTGAAGAATAATTGATAAAAGGATAAAAAAATGACAGCAAAAAACATTGAATTTGGAACCACCGCCAGAGAAAAAATGCTCAAAGGTGTTGAAAAATTGGCCAAAACCGTAAAAGTAACCTTGGGTCCCAAAGGCCGTAATGTTATCTTGGATAAATCTTATGGTGCTCCTAAAATCACTAAAGACGGCGTTTCGGTAGCCAAAGAAATTGAGCTTGAAGACAAATTTGAAAATATGGGCGCTCAATTAGTTAAAGAAGTTGCCCAAAAAACTGCCGATAAAGCCGGTGACGGCACAACCACCGCTACGGTTTTAGCCGAAGCTATTATCAAAGAGGGTTGCCGTGCTGTTGCCGCCGGTATGAACCCGATGGACTTAAAACGCGGTATTGATTTGGCTGTTGATACCGTAGTCAACGATGTTAAATCTCGCTCGGTTAGCATTAAAGGCTCTGATGAGATTGCTCAAGTCGGCACCATTTCCGCCAACGGAGATACTTCAATCGGCGAATACCTGGCCAAAGCTATGGAAAAAGTCGGCAACGAAGGTGTTATCACTGTTGAAGATGCCAAAGGTTTGGACACTGAATTGGATGTTGTCGAAGGTATGCAGTTTGATCGTGGCTACCTCTCACCTTATTTCGTAACCAATCCTGATAAGATGATTTGCGAATATGACTCTCCTTACATCTTGCTCTATGATAAAAAAGTTTCCAATCTTCAACCGTTAATTCCTGTTTTGGAAGCTATTATGCAGTCCGGCAAGGCTTTGATTATCGTTGCCGAAGATGTTGAAGGTGAAGCTTTAGCTACTTTGGTAGTCAACCGTTTACGCGGTGGCTTAAAAATTTGTGCGGTTAAAGCTCCCGGCTTTGGTGACAGAAGAAAAGCCATTCTTGAAGATATCGCTATCTTGACCGGCGGTCAGGTAATTTCCGAAGACTTAGGTATGAAATTGGAAAATGTTACCTTGGATATGTTGGGGGTTGCCAAACGTGTTGAAATCACCAAAGACGATACCACTATTATCGATGGTCAAGGCGAAAAAGACCTTATTGCTTCACGAGTCAACCAAATCAAAAAACAAATCGAAGAAACAACTTCTGATTATGATCGTGAAAAACTGCAAGAGCGCCTAGGCAAACTCTCCGGCGGCGTTGCCGTGATTAAAGTTGGCGGTGCTTCCGAAGTTGAGGTTAAAGAAAAGAAAGACCGCATTGATGACGCTTTGCATGCCACCCGTGCCGCCGTTAAAGAAGGTGTTGTTGCCGGCGGCGGTTGTGCTTTGCTTTATGCTACTAAGGCTTTGGATAAGATTAAAACCGACAATCAAGATCAAAAGGTTGGTGTTGATATTATTCGCCGTGCTCTTCAGGCTCCTATCCGTCAGATTGCCGAAAATGCCGGTGTTGACGGTGCTTTAGTTGTCGGCAAATTGCTTGAGGGTAATAATACCAATCATGGTTATAATGCTCAAAAAGGCGAATATGTTGATATGATCAAATCAGGCATTATCGACCCGACCAAAGTTGTCCGCACGGCTTTGCAAGATGCTGCTTCGGTTGCCGGCCTTGTAATCACTACCGAAGCTATGGTTGCCGAAGCCCCTAAGAAAGAATGTTCCTGCGGTTGCCAAGGCGGAGCTAATCCGGCCGCAATGGGCTATTAATTATTAACTCTAAATAACCAACAAAACCCGACTTTTTCAAGCCGGGTTTTGTTGTGACACATTCCACAGAGCAACGAGAATCACATCGCGCATGCGATCGCCTAATCCGTATTTTCTCACATAACACATGCGATAACCGATGGTTTCTGGGCTGCGGAAAAACATCTCTTCTGCCGGAAAATCAAGTTTGTGATGATCAATATAGCCCGAAAGCTTGTCTGACCAACCATTGGGATCTTTTTCATGCAAACAGACCAATCGCTCTTCCAATGAAGATGAAAGTTTCTGCTTCTCACTTTCGCAAAAGATCTCCCATAAATTCATATCGAAGTTTAAAAGGACAACTACCTGTTCTTCCTCCGACAATTTTCCTTTGTCAAAATAGCATTTCAAAGCCTCAACTGCCTCAGAATCATGAGATTGATTGACAAGCCAAGTTAAACATGCCTTCCCTAACCGCGGAAACTCTCCGTAATCATCATATCGGCAGATGTAGTATTTAACATAATACTTCATT
>CAMOLN010000134.1 GCA_946618745.1 uncultured Alphaproteobacteria bacterium
GGTACATGGGTTGAAGTCCAACTACGCGTTCCTCAAACCGGCGTAGAGCAATGCTCTTTTGTTAACATGTGCGCCTGCCCCAATAATCTGGTCTGGGATGCTCGCAACTGCCGATCGGACGTTCCTTTAGATAAGCAAGTCGAACGACAAGTTAACCTCGGACCAAAAGTTAAAATGACTAAAGCATTTTTTGACCATATCGGTGAATATATTAATTGCCACTAACTATAACCATTCTTTAGCCCAAGATTGCAACTCATCGCCTGTTACTCTGTCGGCAAATCGTTTACCTGTTGCAACTCTCGCATCGGGAACCAACTTTTGCATATTTTCGCCGGAATCTCCAATTCCGCTCATCCCCGAAGTTGCGAACGGCACAATGGTCTTACCCTCAAAATTATAACTTTCTATAAAAGTATCAATTATTGCCGGCTCTCTATACCACCAAATCGGAAACCCCACAAATATCACATCATATTGCGACATGTTAGTTACTTTTTCGGCAATTTCCGGACGAGAACTTCCATCTTTCATTTCAACTGAACTTCTGCTTTTGGGATTATGCCAATCCAAATCTTTTTTAGTATAAGGTTTAGCAGGCTTAATTTCAAACAAATCTGCTGCCGTAACTTGGGCCAATCTTTCCGCAACCTTAGCCGTAACTCCGGTCGCGCTGAAATATGCCACCAACACTTTTTTATCTGTCATCTCACTCTCAGCTCTTACATTAAAACTCATTACGAGAACAATTCCCGCTACAATCAAAGATATCAATTTTTTCATTTTAACTACACTCTATTCCAAATTCATCGAAAATATTTTTTATAATTTTTAAATACACATAATACAAGACTTTTTTTGTGGTTATTAAGATAACTTCCAACCTAAACATAACTGGACAATTTCTTTTTACTAACTCTAATTCCCATAATATATGTCTTAACATATCCTCTTTTTATTTTACGGCGCAACCAAAAGTTACCCTTAAAAATATTCTTATACATTTTCCACTCATCATAAATTTTTTGAGAATGTCCGCCCCAATTTCTCGGATCTTTATTAAAAGGTTTATTACCTTTTTCTATAATATCAATTACCCATTTCTCAAATTTTTCCTGTTGATTAAAATCAAAATTCGGCTGCATCGGCTTTTCACGTAGCATTGCCAAATATTTATCCGGATCATTATCTAACTCTTTAACTCGCTCTATTATTGCATCTAAATCATTATCATAATCATTGCTGTTAATAAAAGCCTTAGGATTAAAATCTCGTACAACTAACGGATTACCCCAATAAATTGGAACCGAAAAACTTTGCAAAGGCTGATATAATTTTTCGGTAGTATAACCATTAGATGATGAATTTTCAAAGGCAATGGTAAATTTATATTTCTTCAAAAATTCTGTTTTACTTGCAATCCAATCTCCAAAACGTGGCTCCAAATCTTCTGCTTCCATATTATTGAGGACTTTTCCGGGACAATCTACATACTTATATTTCATCAATCTTTTACAAAATTCTTGTCTTAAAATTGCTCCTTCTCCGGAACCTGAATTGTAATAAATAAAATTACAAAATTTACGATTAAGCAAATTATCTGATACTTTAGTTCGATCATTGATACTCCGGTTTGGAACCATATAATTTCTACGGAAATACCGATCTTCAAAATTCAAATAATCAAATCCTGATGCATAATCACATTCATTAAAGTTCGGTATTACATTTTCTCCGGTGTAAAAAATCTTCACACAATCCTTATAAGTTAAATATTCCGAACCAAAACACGAATAAAAAAGAAAATCAGGATGATCGGAAAATTCAACCTCATAATATCTACTCAATAAATCAATAAATTCATTTCTTTTGATATCAAATGTCTTTGGAAAATCACAAAAATTTATTTTAATTTTTTTTCTCAATTCGCTTCCCATATTTTCTTTTCTTTCATTTATAACTTTTTGCTTCTGTATGCCATAAAAACAATCATCAAAACAACGGCAATAAATGCTCCGGTCCACGAAGATAACGAGGCCGACAAATGGAAACCTATTTTATCATACATTATATAGGCTACACACACTGCACTGATAAAACCTGCAGGCAATAAAGTAATCCAATAAAATTTACCATTTTTACGCAGATAAAAGCTGGCTGTCCACAAAACAATCGCCGCAAGGCATTGATTGGCCCATCCGAAATAAGTCCAAATCACTGTCAAATCAAAGAAACTTAAAGCAATTCCACCGGAAAGAACCAATAAACTGATAACAATTCTTTTAAGCAACGTATTTTTATTTTTCATCCAATAATCGCCGATAGTCAGGCGTGCCGACCGAAAAGCCGTATCTCCGGAAGTTATTGATAAAATTATAACTGACAACACCGCCAAACTTCCTCCTACAACCCCGAGGTATCCGGAAGATATTTGCGAAACCACTCCGCCCGGACCATCTGCTGATATGGCAGAAAGCAGATGCTGAGTATCGGGATAGAAAGTCATTCCTAAAGTTGCCCAAATTAATGCCACTACTCCTTCGGTTATCATTGCACCATAGAAAATAGCCCGACCGCGACTTTCCTTACTCAAACAACGCGACATTAACGGAGATTGAGTGGCATGAAAACCGCTGAGTGCTCCGCAAGCAATGGTTACAAACATAAGCGGAAAAATCGGCAAATTTTGCGGATGTTGATTAGCAAAACTTATTTGATGATAAAAATCTTCACCATTGAAAAACAATACAAATATCAGAGCAAAAGTAACCCCGATTAACATTAAAGCAAACAGCGGATAAAATCTGCCGATAATTTTATCAATCGGCAACAAAGTGGCTAAAAAATAATACCCGAAAATAATTGTAATCCACCAACTAAAGTCCCAACCGGATAATGAGACCAACATACGAGCCGGAGCCAAAGCAAACACAGCACCTAACAGTAATAAGAAACCGATCATAAAAATCATTGCAACAACGCGAAATTTTTTACCCATATATTTTTCAATGATTTGAACCAATGAGGAACCTTTTTCGCGCAACGATATCATTCCTGCCATATAGTCGTGAACTCCGCCGGCAAAAATTGAGCCTAAGACAATCCAAAACAAAGCCACCGGTCCGTAAAGAGCTCCTAAAATGGCTCCGAATACCGGACCCAATCCGGCAATATTGAGAAACTGAATAAGAAAAACCCGCCAATCCGACAATGGCATAAAATCCACATTATCACAAAGTGCAATAGCCGGTGTCGGACGTTTATCATCAGCACCGAAAATACGTTCAACAATGGTTCCATAAATGAAATAACCGCACAAAAGCAATAACACGGCTGATAAGAATAACAACATGACATATTTCCTTATATTGATATATTTATTATAAGTTTGTGACTTTATAATTTCAACCGCAAGGTTTTTTCCATAATTTTGCACGATAATTTTAAATTTATTTAAACAGGGTTTATTTTCTTCTCGGCTTAAAATAATGGTGCTTGTCAGAGTGATGTTTAACCTTTTCCGGCCCCGGTTTATGAGGTTTATAGGAATGATGTTTAATTTTTACCGGTTCGTAGTGATGGTGTTGATAGGAATGATAAATATTTATTTTTGGTGCCGGTTCGGTATATGTATAGGAATACCCCGTATCATAGTAGTAATCTGGATAATATGCACATCCTGTTACAGCAGTTACAATTCCGCATAAGAAAAGTATAGATAGTTTACGCATGGTTTTTCTCCTTTCATACTATTTAAAACGATAGCAAAAGAGAAAAGGTTTAAAAATTATTTGTTATACTTAAAAGCAAGACGGAAAATAAATTAAAATAATTTTAAATTTTTTGAAAAAACTTTCGTTTAATATAATAGAGGAAGAAAATATAAAATTATTAA
>CAMOLN010000135.1 GCA_946618745.1 uncultured Alphaproteobacteria bacterium
TCCGAGACCAGTACCGCCTCCGCCTCACCAGAGGCCGAGACCACGGCATCACCACCCGCATCATCACTAGAGCGGGAAAAAATAACAGACTTTTTGGTTCAAGCGAACAAAAAGTCTGTTTTTGTTTGTGCAGAAGATAACAAATAATGTTTGGCAAAATAATTTTTTTTATTATAATCAAGTCGTTGACAATAACTTTATAAGGACTTGATAAATGAAAAAATATTTAGCTGAATTGTTCGGCACTTTTGTGCTGGTATTTGTCGGTTGCGGCACGGTGATTTTTTCGGGTTCGACCGTCGGACATTTGGGAATCGCTTTTGCTTTCGGTTTGGCAGTGGTGGCAATGGCTTATACCATCGGCTCAATTTCCGGTGCACATGTTAATCCGGCTGTGACATTGGGTGTATGGAGTGCAGGACGTATGTCATTTAAGGATGTATTAGGATATATAATATTTCAATTTGCCGGGGCGGCTTTGGCGGCGGCAGTATTGTTGTATATGGCAAATGGAAGAATCGAAGGATTTGATGCCGTCAAAGAAGGTTTAGGCCAGAATGGTTGGGGCGAAGACTACGGTATGGGATACAACATGGTTTCGGCTTTGTTGTTTGAGTTGATAGCCACTTTTGTATTTGTTAAAGTTATTTTACGGGCTACGGCATCTAATTCGGAAATTGCCGGTTTGGTTATCGGTTTAACGCTGACAGTAATTCATATTTTAGGTTTGCAAATTACCGGCGTATCGGTTAATCCGGCGCGTAGTTTCGGTCCGGCAATTATGTTGGGCGGAACGGCTTTGAGCCAATTATGGTTGTTCTTGCTGGCTCCGAGCATCGGCGGTTTGTTGGCCGGTTTGAGCTGCCGTTGTTGCTGTTGCTGCGGCGAGTGCCAAACTAAAGCTAAAAAAGCTAAAAAATAAGCTTTGACGCTAACTTGAACAGACTTTTTTGCTTGAGGCAGAAAAGTCTGTTTTTTTTTATGAAATTCAATCAATATCTACACTTTATATTATATTGTTTTATTAAAAAAAATTCCCATATATGCATTTTGAAATGATTATTTTATAAAAAAAGGAGTCAACAAAATGCCAAAAGTTGCCAAGACTAAAGAAAATTTGAAAAAATGCCAATGCCGTAATTGCCCTTCTTATACAATCGGTTGCAAGATGAAAAATTATCCGCTTAATTTTATCCGGATGATTGACGGATTGGATAATTTAGAGCATTTTGAAGGGATGTTTTGTGCTTACGGTTCGAGTAATTGCATTGAGGAGAATCGCGGTTGTTTATGTGATGACTGTGAGGTTTTTCGGGAAAATAATCTTAAACGCGATGAATATTGTCTGCCCACGCAAAAAGCCACTCTTCGTTGCCACGGGGCTCAATGTCGCGCTTAAATTTCATCAGGTTGATTATGCCAAGAGATATTGTTGAAGCCTTTGCTTTGGCGATGAAAGCAAGAGAAAACAGTTCACGCAAAGCATTTCAAGATGTGATTAATTTTTGCGAAAATGACTTGAAGTGTTCGGTCGATAATTCACGAAAACGCAACACTTTATTGCTGTGGAGTTATGATCGATTGGCGCAATCGCATTTTAAAAGTCAAGATTATCATTTGGCTTATAATTTATGGAAAAAAGCTCTACCCTTAACAAATTCATCACATCTGAAATTGGATCTGGGGTGGAATATGTTGGAAGCTGCCGATAAAGAAGCGGCCAATATTTACGAAAAAGCTGCTAAAATTGCTGAAACAGCGGCAACTTTGCAGGCAGTTTATCAGGAGAACAACGACCCCATAAACAGCCAAAAAATGCAAAAGCTTTTTAACGCCGCGGCTAATTTATTGGTTAAGTCAAAATTACCCAACTAATTATTACAAAGTTGGTCAAATTCATCCTTTTTACGGGACAGCATTTCACCCTGCTCGCCTTTCAAGGGTTGGAATTTGCGGGCAATGACATATTGCGGAAGAAGTTTTTTTATTCTTTCAAGCGGCATATTCCAGACTTGAGGTTTAAGACGTATTGCCTTACCTTCACCGGCAGAAACACGCGCGGTTATTTCACCGGTAACAGCATCTTCAAACTCTGACAACTTTAACTTTATCACATCAAGGCTTTGCGGAATTAAAAATTCAAACTCCTCACCGGAATTAATGTAATTGCGAATTTCAAAAATTGCATCATCGCCTTCCCACCGCACAATTGATCCGGCAAACAACCAATCTCCGAGAGTTCGGGTATATTCATAATTTTGACTGATATTGGTGAGTTTACCATCGTGAAAACCCAGACAATAGCCGCGATTTTGTAAAGTGTTGAGTTCCGGCATATAGTTTTGCCAATTCCAATTTTGAGAATCATGATACCAATCGTCAATTGCTTTGCGGTATGCTCTGGCAACAACTCCGGCGTAATATTCCGTTTTATTGCGCCCTTCGACTTTTAACGAATCCAGACCAATGGATAACAAATCAGGCAAGCGCGGCAATAAACACATATCTTTGGAATTGAGCATATAGCCGCCATGTTCATCTTCCACAACTTCATAATATTCACCGGGGCGAAAATCTTCTTCCAATAAAAATTCAAATGAATCTTTATTTTTTTCATCAATGATAATTTCTTTGATTGAACCGTCTTTTAAGCGCAAATGCAGTTTATAATGCCAACGGCAACAATGAGCGCATTTACCCTGATTAGCCGAACGATCGGCCAAATAGTTGGAAATCAGGCATCGTCCGGAATAAGACATACACATGGCGCCGTGCATAAATGTTTCCAGTAATATATCCGGACATTTTGAACGAATTTCTTTTATTTCATCAAAAGTAACCTCTCGTCCCAAGACACAAAGTTTAGCTCCCATTGACTGCCAAAATTTTACCGCAGCCCAAGAACAAATATTGGCTTGAGTTGAAACAAACAAATTCAATTCGGGAGCATTGTCTCTGACATATTGAAAAACTCCCGGATCGGCAATCAACACACCATCGGGATGCAGTTCGCGCAAAGTCGATACAAAAGACGGTAACTTTTCAACATCCCGATTATGCATAAATAAATTAAGTGTCAGATAAATTTTTTTGCCATGAGCATGGACAAATTCAATTCCTTCACGCAAATCCTCAATCGAAAATTTTGATTGAGCACGCAGGCACATATCGGGAGTTCCGGCATATACGGCATCGGCACCGTATAAAATTGCGGTCTTCAATTTTACCAATGAGCCTGCCGGCAATAACAATTCAGCTTTATCAAGCATTTTTATTCCTCTATTTTAATATCGGTAACGTAAGCGTTTAATTCACCGAGCGGAGTTTCTTTGATACGCACTTTGGCTATAAACGGACGATTGGTTGTTTTATCACGCATAATCCAAAAATCAATAGGTTTATTAGAGGCAAACTCCCATAAAGTATCATCATCTTCCGACAATACTTTTTTTATGTGCATAGAACAGATATTAGCTTCACCGCTGTAAGGAGAATTTTCCGTTTGGGGCAAAACATCATTTCCCAGATCAATTACTTCAACATCAAAACGACGTTTACCGTCATATACGGCCATCTGAGAATTGCAAAATCCTAACTTATTATATTGATAAGCTATTTTCATCATGATAGTTTGCAAATCAAAAGTATCTGCCGGTGTGGGAGACGGCTCGAAACTGCGCGTTTTTTGCTTGCCGTTACTGATGACTATTTGTGATATCGGCATACCCTGATCGTCAAAAATAACTTGTTTACTCCGATCCTTAAAACGTGAATGGGATATGTATTGATAGTCGCGAGTAGTCATTTTATCTTTAGTAATTGTGCCGGAAGTATCATACTGAGCCTTAAAAGGGTATAAGGTATCAAAAAAACCATTGGTGGAAATT
>CAMOLN010000136.1 GCA_946618745.1 uncultured Alphaproteobacteria bacterium
ATTGATGTTTTTACCCGAGGCAATAGCATGGTCCAAACCGCCGAAACCGATATCATAAGCCCAACCGTCGCCGCCGATAATCCATACTGACTTTTTAATCAAATAATCGGCTAATTTATCAAGGTGTTTGGCTTCATCGGTTTTGATACCGGAAAGTTTAGCACGCAATTGAGCAACCAAATCGCGCTGTTCATCAATTTCAGCATCGGTCTTTTGCGGATTGTTGAGTAATTTATCGGCTAAATCAGCACCGACTTTATCTTTCAATCCTTCCAAGAGTGTCTTGGCAAAAGATGTTTGCTGATCAACCGAGAAGCGCATTCCCAAACCGAACTCGGCATTATCTTCAAACAAAGAGTTTGACCATGCCGGACCATGACCTTTCTCATCTTTGGCATAAGGAGTGGTCGGCAGGTTGCCGGAGTAAATCGAAGTACAACCGGTAGCATTGGCAACCATCATTCTATCGCCGAATAACTGAGTGAGCAATTTGATATAAGGAGTCTCACCGCAGCCGGCGCAAGCACCCGAAAATTCAAACAAAGGTTGAATCATCTGGGTGGTCTTGGGCAAGTTCTTTGAAACTTCGGTACGCTTTACATAAGGCAGAGTTTCAAAGAAATTCCAGTTAGCTTTTTCGGCTTCCAAATGATTTTCAATATGATCCATATTGATGGCATGCAATTCCGGATTAGCCTTGTTTTTGGCAGGGCAGGCCGAAACGCAAATACCGCAACCGGTGCAGTCTTCAGGCGAAATTTGCAAGATGAATTTTTTGCCTTCGAATTCTTTGCCTTTGTAGGCGGCTGATTTCAAGGTGGCCGGAGCATTCTTCAATTCAGCATCGGAAGCAACCTTCATTCTGATAACGCCATGCGGGCAAACGATTGAGCATTTGCCGCATTGGATACAAGTTTCGCTATCCCAAACCGGAATTTCGGTGGCGATACAACGTTTCTCGAATTTGGTTGTGCCGGTCGGCCAAGTGCCGTCAACTACGTCATTGAAAGCCGATACCGGAAGTTCATTACCGCGATCGGCAATGATTTCGGCTGTAACTTTCTTGACAAATTCCGGAGCATCAGCAGGAACCGGAGGCAAACGATGCAATTTAGAAGTAACTTCATGCGGATAGTCAACTTTGTGCATGTGAGCCAAAGAGGCATCAACCGCGGCAAAGTTCTTTTGAACGATTTCATCGCCTTTCTTGGAATAAGTCTTCTTAATGGCATTCTTAATTTGCGCAATTGCCTCATCTTTGGGCAAGATGTTGGAAATGGCAAAGAAACAAGCCTGCATAATGGTGTTAATGCGTTGTCCCATACCGGTTTCACGAGCAACTTCAACCGCGTTGATGGTGTAGAATTCCAATTTTTTGTTGATAATCTCAGCCTGAACTTCGGCGGTTAAGTGATGCCAAACTTCATTAGCGGCATAAGGTGCATTAAGCAAGAAAACACCGCCGGGTTTGGCAATCTTCAAAACATCAACTTTGGCCATAAACGGAAATTGGTGGCAAGCCACAAAGTCGGCCTTGTTGATTTGATAAGCCGCTTTAATCGGATTATCGGAGAAACGCAAGTGCGAAGTGGTCATAGAGCCGGATTTACGCGAGTCGTAAACAAAATAGCCTTGACCGTATTTGCCGGCGTCTTCAGCGATAATTTTAATTGAGTTCTTGTTAGCACCAACCGTTCCATCGGCACCCAAGCCGTAGAATACGGCACGAACAACATCTTTGCCCTCGGTGTCAATGTCATCGGAATAGGGCAGAGAAGTGTTGTTAACATCATCATTGATACCGACCGAGAAGCTGTTAATCGGGTTCATTGAAGCACCGTTGTCATAAACGGCACGAACCATTCCGGGGGTAAATTCTTTGGATGATAAGCCGTAACGACCGCCGTAAATGCGCGGGCAAGCGGCAATTTCGCCTTTAGCAAAAGCCTGGCTCAGAGTGGCGACAACATCCAAATACAGAGGTTCACCGATAGAGCCGGATTCCTTAGTGCGGTCAAGCACGTTAACCACTTTAACCGACTTAGGCAAAGCCTTTAAGAACGACTTTTCGGGGAAAGGACGATACAAATGAACTTTCACCAAGCCGACTTTATAGCCGTTGTTGTTAAGGTAAGTAATGGTTTCTTCAACTGTTTCAGCACCTGAACCCATAATAACGATAACTTGTTCGGCATCTTCAGGTCCACAATAATCAACCACATTATATTTGCGGCCGGAAATCTTAGCGAACTTATCCATTTCTTCTTGGACGATGCGTTCAACCTGGGCATAAAACTTGTTGCCGGCCTCACGTCCTTGGAAGAAAACATCGGGGTTTTGAGCAGTACCGCGCAAAACCGGAGCTTCAGGGCGCAAAGCATTTTTAGCATTGAAAGAAAAGTCAACCCCTTCCAACATAGCGCGCAAATCGTCATCAGAAAGCAATTTAATCTTTTTGATTTCGTGGGATGTGCGGAAACCATCAAAGAAATGCATAAACGGAACGCGTGAACGCAAAGTGGAAGTTTGAGCAATCGCAGCCATATCATGAGCCTCTTGCACCGAATTGGAGCAGAGCATGGCGAATCCGGTTTGGCGGCAAGCCATAACGTCGGAGTGATCGCCGAAAATCGACAAGGCGTGATAAGACAAAGAGCGAGCCGCAACATGCATAACAAACGGGCTTAATTCGCCGGCGATTTTATACATATTGGGGATCATCAGGAGCAAGCCTTGTGAGGCGGTAAAGGTGGTGGTTAATGCACCGGCTTGGATTGAGCCGTGGCAAGCACCGGCGGCACCGGCTTCAGATTGCATTTCCTGAACATTGGGAACAACGCCCCAAAGATTCTTTTGGTTGGCGGCAGACCAAGCATCAGCCCATTCACCCATCGGTGAAGAAGGAGTAATCGGGTAGATTACGCAAACCTCGTTCATGCGGTGGGCAACCGAAGCGGCAGCCTCGTTACCGTCCATCATTTTCATTTTCACATCAGACATTTATATTTTCCTTTTGTTAAAAAAATTAGTCTGCCGGTAATGTATTAGCAAAACACATAAAAATCCAGTAAAAAAACCGGGATATTGACAATGAGAAAAAATGATCAAATTTTGTAAAATTTTTGATATTTTTGTCTTGACGAAGGGTGGAAAATGTGGTATGGTATAGCGAAAACAAAAATTATTAACAAATAAAATTTAACCATGAAAAAAGTAATTTTTTTAGCCATCATTTCGATGGTGATGATTGGGTGTCAGAGACAAGAGTTTAGCTATTCCCTGGTAGTTTTGGATGAGGATTTGGTGCCAGGAGTGGTGGAGTACACCGTGAAAGTCCCCTATAAAAGGGTAAGTATTCCCAGAGATCGTATTGGTTTCGACAGTTTTTCTAGGGAGATATCTCTAGGGAAAATAGGGACCATTGATGGTCAATGGGTTAAATATGAAGAGGCTCCCCATGCCATCAAGGCTGGAATAGAGTCAAAAATCCTACTCTATTTCAAAGGAGTCGACGTTGCCAATGTTGACTTCGAAGAACTGGATCAGCGAATAGACTCTCCTTATCTGGAGAGTTTGAATTATACTCCAGGAATGGAGTATTTAGAGGCCATGCGTGGCCTTGATTCGGCAAGGAGAGAATTAGCCAAAGCCGAGGCTAGATTGGAAGAAGCAAAAGCTGCCTACGTAATGAACTCGTTTTGTGAAGAAATGAGGCAAAAAATAAATGAGGCAGTGGCTGACACCAACGCACAAAAATAGAGAGGTTCTACGGAACCTCTTTTTTTTGTCAAAATTAGGGTTGACGAGGGGTGGAAAATGTGATATAAATGAGGGTAATAAAAATTATTGTATATGAAAAATTTATT
>CAMOLN010000137.1 GCA_946618745.1 uncultured Alphaproteobacteria bacterium
TCCGCATGTGGCGCAGGATTTGAAATAAAATTTATTAAAATTGTTAATGAATTCAAAAGATTGTCTTTTTGGGTTTGATAGAAAGAAAAATTTTGTTTTGCATTATTAAAAAATTTAGTGTATGTATATTACGCAAAAAGTATTAATTAAATATTATTTTATATGGAAAATTTTTTAATAAGAGCGCAGGCCGATAATTTGCAGGATGCGCAGAAAGAATTATGTTTGGAGGATAGTTCCTCAATCATAACCATAATTGACAGTGAACGCGTCAGTTATGGGGTTTTTAAGAATCTTCCGGATGAAGAGTATCCTAAGATTGATTCTTATTCCTGTGAGTTGAGAAGATCACAGTTACCAAGAATTCAAGAGTCTTTGGCTCTTTTTAAAAAGAAGTACCCCGAATCCGAAGCTGTTGTTATTGTCCAGCACACGGCGTTATCAATAGCGTCGTTTTTACTTTATTGTGAGGGCAATGAAGAGGCAAAAGAGGAAATTGTAAGGGTTTACTTAAAACCATATATCGATTGGTTTTATCAAAACTTATCACGAGAATAAAAAGAAGGAGCTTTTCGAAGCTCCTTCTTTTTTTTGCAGAGGGACAATGTTTATATCATAGCCATACCGCCGTTGACATTGATAGTCTGTCCGGTAATATACTGAGCCTCATCAGAGGAAAGAAAAGCTACCACATTAGCAATGTCTTGCGCTTCACCGAGTTTGCCTTCGGGGATACGTGCTAAAAGGTTGGCTTTGATATCTTCAGGCAAAACTTCGGTCATGGGAGTGCGAATAAAACCGGGTGCGATTGAATTTACGGTTATGTTGCGAGAGGCAACTTCTTGAGCTAAGCATTTGTTCATAGCAATCATTCCGCCTTTGGAAGCAGCATAATTGGCTTGACCGGCGTTGCCCATAACTCCTACTACTGAGGCAATTCCGATAATGCGACCGGAGCGACGTTTCATCATGCCGCGAATAACGCCGCGAGCTAATTTAAAGCCAGCCGAAAGGTTTACATCCAAAACCAGCTGCCATTCTTCATCACTCATGCGCATAAACAAATTATCGCGAGTTAGACCGGCATTGTTAACCAAAATATCAATTTGACCGAATTGGGATTCAACTTCGGAAACTAAATTTTTAATGGCTTCGGCATCGGAAAGGTTGGCAACAAAAGTTGCCACGTTTGAACCTAATTCAGATTTTAATTTTTCCATACCTTCAGCACGGACATCGGTTAGAGCCAGTTTAGCGCCTTGAGAATGAAGGGTGCGGGCAATTTTATCTCCCAAACCTCCGGAAGCACCGGTAATTAAAGCAACTTTTCCATCAAGTCTGAACATTTTGTGAGCTCCTTAAATTAATTGTTTTCTTAAGATTGCGGTAATTGAGGGGTAAAGTCAAGTTGTTTGAAGATGTTATAAAATCAAAAAAACATTAACAGATTGTTGAGAATTGTTCGGTTATAATGCGGCAGATAAGGAATCGATACAAAGGTGATTGATATGGCAAAGCGTAAAAAAAGTGATTCGATAATTGTAAAAGCATTGATAATGCTTGGGGGATTGGCATTAATACTGGCTGTTGTTTGGTTGGCAGCGGCTTGTTGTGCTTACAATGTGTTTGATTCCGGATATAATGTTGCTTCGTCACGTGAGGTGAAAAACTTTTTGGGTGCCGGAGGAGCTAGGGCAGCTGATATGGTTCTAACATGGTGGGGCGTAGCTTTGCCGATATTTTTGTTGCCGTTGCTGGTATGGGGGTATGAGATAATACGCCATAGAACAATAATCAAGTTTTGGTGGCGAGGAATTGCTTGGATAATGGGAATTATCTGTGCAGCGATTTTTGCAAGTTTGGTCGGCGGTAAAATTAATGATTTTGCAATCGGCGGTAATGTGGGAAATCTCTTGGCGCAAGAAATTTCAAGTTTGGCTGAGCGTAAATTTAATTTTGCTTACAGTCGTTATGTTTTGGAAGCAGTGAGTGCATTTTTGGCTTTCGTATCATTTAACTTTGCTTGCGGAATAACTTTTGGCAGTTGGTGGAGATTGTTTAAGAAAATAATTTTGGGTTTGTGGGCAGTTTTGGTTTGGTTTGCCGGAAAAAGCAAAAAAGCATGTTCAGCGGCAAAAGGTCTAAACAGGCGCCGTTTGGAGAAAAAGGAAAAAGCGACTAAAGGGCGACGTGAGCCGAAGTTCGGAGAGGCAAACGAGCCGGAAGAATCGTCTGTAACTGTAAATAAGACAAAAGATGCGACAAAAGTCGTTAAGAGGAAAAAAACATCGGCTGATTATGTGTTTCCGCCAATAGATTTGTTGGAAAATGCCAAGGGAAAAGCTTTGCCGCAAGTTAATCAAAAAGAATTGGAAAAGATTGCGCTGGAATTGGAAGGAGTGCTAAAAGAATTCGGAGTTATCGGCAAGATTGTGCGCATAAGTTCAGGACCGGTAGTTACACTTTATGAATTGGAACCGGCTCCGGGAACAAAGATAGCCCGAGTTATTGGTTTGTCAGATGATATTGCTCGTTCAATGAGGGCTGTATCGGTTCGTATTGCAGTTGTGCCGGGATCAAATACCATAGGTATTGAAATGCCTAATCCAAAGCGCGAAACGGTTTATTTACGGGATTTATTGGGAGCCGATGATTTTAAGAACTCTAAGGCAACTTTAACCATAAGTTTGGGTAAAGATATCAGTGGTAAAAACACTTACGCTGATTTGGCAAAGATGCCGCATTTGTTGGTTGCAGGAACTACCGGCTCGGGTAAATCGGTCGGGGTAAACTCAATGATTATATCGTTACTTTATAAAATGACACCGGAAGAGTGTAAGCTGATAATGATTGATCCGAAGATGTTGGAATTTACAATGTATAACGGAATTCCTCATTTGTTAACACCGGTAATTACCGATCCGACTAAAGCTGTGATAGGATTAAAATGGGCAGTTAAAGAGATGGAAGACCGTTATCGAGCGATGGCACAACTTAATGTGCGAAATATTACCGGATATAATCAAAAATTGGAAGAATTGCAGGAGAAAGGTGAAAAAATTACCAAGACCGTGCAGACAGGATTTGATGCCGAAACAGGTAAACCGGTTTTTGAGGAACAAGAATTTGATTTAACTCCGATGCCTTATATAGTGATTGTGGTTGATGAAATGGCGGATTTGATGTTGGTAGCGGGTAAAGAAGTTGAGGCGGCAATTCAACGTTTGGCGCAAATGGCACGTGCGGCAGGAATTCACCTTATTATGTCAACTCAAAGACCATCGGTTGATGTTATTACCGGCACTATTAAAGCTAATTTTCCTACTCGCATAAGTTATCAGGTTACATCAAAAATTGACAGTCGCACGATTTTGGGTGAACAAGGAGCTGAACAACTTTTGGGAAAAGGTGATATGCTTTATATGCCGGCAGGACAAAGACCATTGCGTGTACATGCTCCGTTTGTTGACGATCCTGAAGTGGAAAAAATTGTTGAATTTATTAAATCACAGCGTCAGCCTGAATATATTGAGGAGGTTACTCAAGGAGAATTGGAAACCAACAATAAAGGTGGGGCTGTTTTTGATAATACTGATTTTGGGGGCGGAAGTGATGAAGACTTGTATCGTCAGGCAGTTCAGATTGTGCAGAGTGATAAAAAAGCTTCGATCAGTTATGTGCAGAGACGTTTGCGAATAGGATATAATCGAGCGGCTTCGATTATTGATCGCATGGAGCAAGAGGGAATAGTAACGCCGGCGGACCATGTCGGTCGTCGTGAAGTTATTTAAAAACTCGTATAATGGTCATCTAATACAGAAATAAAAAAACAGCTCGATTACGT
>CAMOLN010000138.1 GCA_946618745.1 uncultured Alphaproteobacteria bacterium
TATCATATGGTTGACACTTTTACTACTAAATATCAGGCTTATGGTGTTGATTTGGTGGGATATCTGCCGGTTACACGATTTTTTGATTTTGTGGCTTTTGTCGGGGTTGGTAAATATAAATTTGATAACAGTGCTAAATTTGAAGTTATATACGGTGAAGCTCCATCAATATACAGCAAAACTCATGACTTCAGTGAAGATGAAATCGGCTATCGGACCGGCGGAGGTGTTCAATTCAATATAGCTTCGGGGGTGGCTTTGCGATTGATGTATAAATATATCAACATCGGAAGTCCTACGATACATTATTTGCAAGAATATTCGGCAAGTTTGCGCTTTTTGTTCTAGAGGATATGACGACAGATGAGACAAAGGACAGCGATATTAAGTTTAGCGACAATTATATTGACAAGTGCAAATGCTAATGCTCAATATTATGGCGGAGGGGCACAGGGCAATCCCTATTATGCTCAACAGAGGACTTATTATACTAATCCGCGCCCTTCTTATGTTCCGCCGCAATATACCGCTTCGCAGTATAAATATAACAAGCCGCAACAAACGTTACAACGCTCGATTTATGACAGACGAATCTCTGTGGGTATTGATTATCAAGTCGGTTTGGCATCTTACGGAGATACTGAATTTACGGTTGAAAGTCCGTTAGCCGGAGGAGTTGATTATAAAGCAGGAATGCGCGATTTTGATCGGCAAATTCACGGGTTGCAATTCAATATCGGTTGGAGAATCCTTAAAAATTTGGGATTAGAAGCTTTTTATACCCATTCTCTGGATAAAAAAAATGTTGAATATATTGACAGCTACAGCGGATATCCCGAATTTGCCGAGGGGGCATACAGTATTTATTACAAGGCTTATGGTATAGATGCTTTGGGTTTTTATCCGGTTAATGATTTTATTGAGTTTATTGCCTCGATAGGTGTAGGTAAATATGATGCCGAGGCCAAAGTTAAAATTTCGGTTTATGAAAATGATACTCATGATGCAATACGTTCTAACAGCAAAACCTTTTCTGAATCGGTTATGGGATATAGAATCGGCGGAGGTTTACAAATGTGGATCAGCAAACACATTGCTTTTCGTATAATGGGAAGATGGGTGCATTTAGGTGGCGATTTTATGAACTATGTGACCGAAATTAATGCCGGTGTCAGATATCATTTCTAATGCTTAAAAAAAACTAAATGGCCAAAGGTAGTTGTGAGATAGTGGCTTTTATACGTTTTTCTGCCAATTCACAATAGGCTTTTTCGCTGTCAACCCCCACAAATCGACGACCTAATTTGAGGGCGGCAACGCCTGTGGTGCCACTGCCCATAAACGGGTCAAAAACTATAGCATCGGGTTTGGTTGAGGCTTGAATAATACGTTCCAACAAAGCCAGCGGTTTCTGCGTGGGGTGGCGACCGAATTTTTTCTCCTCTTGCGGAGTGGCGGGAATTACCCAAACCGTGCGCATTTGCTTATTGGGTTTTTTTAAGGTATCTTTGGGAAAATTGCCGTCTTTCATTGCGGCATAGTTGAAATAATGCTTGGACTTATAGTTTTTGCGCGCCCAAATCAGGCTCTCATGACTGGCAGTGAAATATTTGCAACTCAGATTAGGGCTGGCATTGGGCTTAAACCACACTATTTCGTTTAAGATATGAATTCCTAATTGCTGCATGGCATAACCACAAGGATGAATAGAATGATAAGTGCCGGAAACCCATAAAGTTCCGTCCTTTTTGAGCAGACGTTGACATTCTTTGAGCCAACGCTTGTGAAATTCAAAATTAGCTTCAGCGCCTTGGCAAGCATCCCATTTACCTTTATTGATTTTGACGAGTTTACCGTTTTGGCAACTGGTGCCGACATTGGAAATCATATAGGGCGGGTCGGCGAAAATCATATCAAAACTTTCGTCGGGCATTTGGCTCATTACGGAAAAAGTATCGTCATTATAAATAGTATAGTCTGCCATTATCATTTCCTTTGTTGGTAGGAATTATGACGCATATAATTGCTTTTGGCAAGTAAAAAGCGGCTTTTTACAAAAGCCTCTGTTGATTTCTAAGGTAAATCAGTTAATACGATGTCAAAAGTTTTATGATAGAAACTCAAAAGCTTTTTGTATTTATCATAAGCAATCGGATTACCATTTTCGATTAACATAATTGATTGCAAAGATAAATCGGTTTGTGCGGATATTTCCATAAGCGAAAGCCCTTTTTCCAAGCGCAGTTGCTTTAACACCGCTCCAAGCTGATTTAAAATCTTATGTTTGAATGTTTGTGACATATTTCTAACTCCCTTAACGTTTTGATTAAAACAAAACCACCTTGTAAAAACAAGGTGGGGAGTTAGCAACTGTTAACGCACAGTCCGGCGTATTCTTTATATTCCGCCGGCTCCCCAAAAAAATGAGGAGTTATTTTACGTTAAGGAGTTGCTAAACTCCGCAAAAGCCTCGCGCTTTTGCATCGGTTATTTTAATTAAATTATCATATTTTTCAAGATATTTTTACGAATTTGTTTATTGGTAAATTTTATTGTAATATTTCAGGAATATGCTATAATTGCTTTAATAAAATTGGTTAATAAGGAAAATTTTGCTAATGAAAAAAATGAAAGATTCTGATGCTCAAGGTTATGATTATGCTTATAAGCATAAAGATGCCGAGGTTAGGATAAAATTTGATGATATCACGGATAATGTTGATTTGATTAATATCAAAATTGCTACAAAAGAAGCTGATTATTCTTTTGTTTTTGTCGATAAATTTGATACTAACGGCAAGGGTAAGGTTAAAACTTCAGCATTGGTAAAAAAAGAAGATAAAGATGGTAAAACAACCACCTTGCTGAACACTGATGAATACGAATACGGCAATATAATAACATCTGTGAGAGTTTATGGTGCCGATATTATCACACGAGGTAAAAAACTATTGAATAAGAAAGAATATGAGCAACTGGGATTATTTGAATTGTTTAATAACTATGTCCCGGAAAATATGAAAGGTTTAGAGGAAAAGCTGAATCGCTCTTATACTATATTACCCGTCAATAATAGCAGAGGTTATTGACAATAATGCTTAGCAACAAAAGAAAATATCCCCGAGTAAACTCGGGGATATTTTTTGATTTTTAAGCATCACGGAGAGTGGCATTACATTTTTGCTTTGCCGCCTGCTCCACTTTTGACATCAGAGTTTCGATATCTTTATCCGAGAACGAACTTTCCCAAGGCTGGAAAGTTAAAGTCAAAGCGATTGACTTCTTACCTGATTCCATATTTTCACCTTCATAGACATCAAAGATTCTGACATCAGAAATATAACGCTTATCGGCATTGCGAGCTGCAGCCAACAAGTCATCGGCTTTAACGTCGGTATTAACAATAAAGGCCATATCCTTATCAACCGCTTGAAATGCCGAAAGCTCAAGTTTTTTCTTGGTTTTATCCTGGCTAGCACGCGGCAGAGGAATATTATCCAACATAACTTCAAAAGCCACTACACGCTGTTTTAAGCCAAATTTCTTTAAGATAAGCGGATGCAATTCGCCAAAATAAGCTATAACATTAGCACCTAAACGTAAGGCACCGGAACGACCGGGGTGATAATAAGCCGGAGCATCAAGGCTGATACGAGCTGAATCAAAAGGTCCGTTAGCAGCGGCAATAGCAGACAAGGCATCAGCTTTGACATCAAATACATCAAAATTGCGATTTTCTTTGAGCCAATGCTTTTTAGAGGTTTGACCGCAACGAACTCCGGCGGCAATCAATTTTTGCTCGCCGGGGCGGCAACCGA
>CAMOLN010000139.1 GCA_946618745.1 uncultured Alphaproteobacteria bacterium
GATAATGAATCGCGAAACTTACGTAGCAAGACCGAGCCCCGTCACTCCTTCGCGACACCACGTTTGGTGCGCCAATAAAAAAACCGTCCTTACGATTTTTCCTTCTCCGTAGTTTTTTCTTGACAAAAATGACACAACAATTATAGTCAACATAATAAAAATTATTAAATATATAAATTATGTTTTACAAGATTTTCACTTTTTGTATTGGACTATGTATTTTGGTCCAAATATTTGCACTTTACTCTAATTTAACTTGGGGCATTCCCAAGTTAAAAGGAGAGCCGTTTTTAAAAAAATACTCTGCAAGATTCTACAAAAGCAATGCTTTTATTCTGGCAGAAATAATCCTAGTTATAATAGGATGGATATGGCCCATCCTTTATCTGCAAATACCATTAGCCATAGTAATAACGGTATTTGTATATACAGTAGGAGAGTATTGTATAGAATAAAAAAGCTCGACACAAAATCGAGCTTTTTTATTGGTTTATCCTATATACTTTCTCGCAAATCTTTGATTCTTACCCAAACGCGACATAATTTCATAAGATATGGTGCCGGCATCACGCGCCATATCGTCCAACGTATAAAAATCACTTGCCAAAATTGCCCAATCACCGACTTCAAGTTTACTTACATTGGTAACATCGCAAATAATATTATCCATCGAAACCCTGCCGATAATTCGCGCTTCTTCCATCCCTTTTGCTGTCTTAAAAAATACTTTACCGACATTTGACAGACTCCGCGGAACTCCGTCACCGTAACCTATGGAAACAATTGCTATTCTACGCTGTCCTGCCGCTCGGTATGTTGCCGAATACCCGACAAATTCACCTTTTGCCAAATCGGTAACCTGCAAAACCGGAGCTTTTACCGTAACCACATTTTTCATCTGATTAGGACGATACGGCGCTGTATTGATACCATACATTGCCGCCCCCAAACGCACCATATTTTGCTGAAATTTTTTACCTAAGAACACTCCGTCTGATGCCGCCAAAGACGCCGTAATGTTCGGAAAATACTTTGCTTTGATTTTTTCAAAATTATTCACCTGATGCTCGTTCATAAAGTGGTCTTTTTCATCACCGCAAGCCAGATGAGACATCACCAAACCGACTATAGCCATATCGTCAGCACACAATTCTTTTAACTCATTTTCACGAAAACCCAAACGATTCAATCCGGTCTCAACTTGCAACGCAACCTTTCGGTCATTAATTTTTAAGTTTTTCCAATATTGCAACATCCCTAAAGAACAAATCACCGGCACAATCTGCGGATTATCCTTGAAAATATCCGCCGAATCTTCACCCACTCCCTGCAACACATACACCGTAACATCACGATATTTTTGCACAATCGGCAAAGCCTCCATCGCATGAGCCGCAAAAAAACACCTCACACCGGCCTTATTATAAAGCACATCAGCAACCCGATCAGCTCCCAAACCATAAGCATTGTCTTTTATAACTGCCGCACCCGTTGCCGAACCGGCTATTTCCTGCAACACTTTATAGTTTTCCAATAAATTATTTAAATTTATCTCTAAAATTGCTCTTGTAAAAATACTCATTTTAACCTACAATCAATAAAATTTAACCTTATATCACTACCATGCAATTTACAGATTCTCATATTCATTTGCAAGATTATAAAACAAACAATACGCAGCAAATTATTTCCGACTTGCGTAATTGCGGTTTTGCTAAATTAATTTGCGTATCCTCACAACCTGCCGATTTTGCCGAAGTTGCTCGTTGGGCTGATCTTGCCCCTGAGCTTATAATTCCGGCTTTTGGCATCCATCCTTGGTATCTTGATAAAATCACCGACAATTGGCCTGAACAACTTCGATCATATCTTCTAAAATATCCCCAAAGCATTATCGGTGAATGCGGAATAGACCGTCTGAAAGGTTGCAACCTTGATAGTCAAATATCAATATTACGCGCTCACATCAAATTGGCCGACGAACTTCATAAACCCCTTAATATCCATTTAGTTCATGCTGAAGATATTTTTGCCAACCTTATCAAAGAAATTTCCACACCTTATATGATACACTCATTTTACGGCTCTATAAACTTTTTAAATTTATTATTGCGTAATAATGCTTACATCTCAATTAATCCCAAAATTTTGCTTCGTCCGCGAGCCGCTGAAATTATCCGCTTTGTTCCGCTTAATCGTTTGCTAACGGAAAGCGATGCTCCTTTTCAAAGTAATTATCGCGATATTTTCAATTTAATCAAACAAATATCTCGTTTCAAATCTCTAACGGAAAAAAATGTCGCCGATCACATCAAACAAAATTTACAAAATTTTACTAAAAATTGATTACAAATAATTTTTTTTAATCTATTATTAAAACAAATTTATTAAACTGAACAAAATTGTTTGTAAAATCAAGGATAGTTTTTCAATGAAAATGATTAAACCTATTGTCAACTTATCTAAAATTTCTGATAACTTCGATACTTTTGTATTCGGATATAATGGCGTTATTCACAACGGACTTAATATCAATCCTTCAGCTGCCGAATGTCTGGAACATTTAGCTTCGCTAAACAAAAAAATAATTATCATCAGTAACTCCGGCTTGCGGGTGGCTGAAATTGCTCAACAACTTTCATCTTCACATATCCCCTTAAAAATATTCAGCAATATCATTTCTGCCGGTGAAGTCCTCCATTATAAACTCAAATTTCCCTCAGGAGATTATCAAGCTATCGGTCAATGTTATTACCAAATCGGCGATAAAGAATACAGTGGTATAATGAGCTCTCTTCCCTTGGAAAGAGTAAACAGTATCGAGAAAGCCCACTTTTTATTTATGGCTAAAGCCAAGAGTGAAAACGATCTGTTGGACAACTATCGAGTCGATATTGAACAAGCTGTAAGTTATGGCTTACCCTTTGTTTGCGCCGGCAATGATACTTCCTGTTTTTACAATGGCAAATTAACCTTAGCCCCGGGAGCCATTGCCGAAGCTTATGCCGTCTTAGGAGGACGAGTAATAACTGTTGGCAAACCGGATGTTAAAATGTTACAATATGCCCTTGAAGGAATTGGCGAAACCGGAAAAATTGCGATTATAGGTGACAACGTATCTACAGATATAAAAATGGCTTCAATCGCTCAAATAAGTTCAATACTGATATCCAAAGGTCGCCATATTAACTATTTAGGTGAAGGTTATATCCCCGATGTAACCAAAACTCGTGAATTATCTAATAGTTTTGATGTTGAACCGGAAGGTGTAATTTCTGAATTGCGTTGGTAAATGAAAAAAATAATAAGAACATTAACTATACTATTTATCACAACCCTGTTCTTAGTTTGGTTGTTATTTACCCCTATCGCCAAAATAGGTTATTCTCGTCCTTATAATTTACCTCCGTCAGCCGACCATTTATTTACCGCTCAAGAACTTAATGATTTTGTATCACTTTGGGTTAAAGCCAACAGTTCCTACATCGGCAAATATATGAATGATCCTAATGCCAGAATTAACGGAACTACTCCGTGGCTATTTAAACAATGGTTAAATATTCACGATTGGAACGACCAAAGATTTTATTTTTGTGAAGAAAAGTTACGTAATATCTTAAAATGTGTCATTTTGCAAAAGAATCATGATGATAATGTTGAAATGGCTGCAAAAGGTAATTCATCTCTTAAAATTATTATTAAACAACAAGAAGAACAATTATCATTATGTTCGATTAATCCTCAAGAATTTGCTCTTATCAGCGATAATTTGGGCAATCTTAGAAAAGTTATACCACAGTTTA
>CAMOLN010000140.1 GCA_946618745.1 uncultured Alphaproteobacteria bacterium
ATAAGAGAGGTCACTATAGACGATATCGCCGATTACCGGTCTGGTGGCACGGGAAAGGGGTAAAGAGGTAAAGCAATTTTCACAAAGCAGGAAGGCACGAACGTAGCCGGGATTGCGCTTATAGAGGGTGTACCTATTACCATTAGACATCACCAAGAACCAAGAATCGTGATAATCGAACTCGGACGACGACCAATATTGATCGAATGAACCTGTTGTGTGGAGAGTCGTGGCAGATATGCCGGATAAAGCTGAATTAATGGTCGATTTGACCGTATAAAGCTGATATAACTCGCCGATAGCCGGGAGATACCAATGACCTTGACCAAAGTGACTATCAGAGGCGCTGACACCGGAAGGAGTATATTGGGTTGTGGCATAAGCTGCTTCACCGGAAGTACCAATTTGAGCGACGATGGCAGAAGTATAAGCCTGACCATCAAAAAGCGGACAAGCACATTGATTATATTTACCTTCGCACTGCGAGCCTTGAGGAACATTCGGACTGGTGCAGTTGGTGGAATCCCAAACAAATTCGCTCCCGCAAGAAGGATTGTTTGGAGTTTCATTACCAGAACCACCGCCGGTATTAGGAGTTACCCCCCCGATAGCTCAGAATCACTGGTATCATTGGGTTGTGTGGAGAAAAAGCTCTTCCAACAGTTGTATTGACAACCGCCGATATAACCATCTTCTATATTACAACCATTCTTTTTAACACAAACTTGAATATAACGAGCATTATCAGCCTGTTTGGTTAAAGTAGCTATTTCGTATCTGAAACTTTGCACGGTTCCATTTCCGCAACGCCCCTCTCCTGTGCCGCCAATACAAGTTTTTTGCAGGCTATTTCTAGTGAATGGGGCATCATTTTCCGGACCGACATAAAGCATACTCCATCCTTCATCAGCATTACATGAAACGGCACAATTATTCCCTGAAGTGAAAGCTTCGGTATTTAAATCATTACCTTCCAAAGATGCATTACTTCCCTCCAGTTCGCCAAGAAGAGTATAATGCCCAGGAGTTCCGCTCAAACCATTGGCACAGCCGGTGCATTTGTAGCAATAACCGCTATGTTGTCCTTCATTAGCAATATAAGTAAAACTTCCGTTATTATTATACTCTACACCTTGTCCGTTGGAACAATCAGTGGTGGCATTAGGTGCTCTGTTTATTGCAAGATTCCATCCGGTCTGACATCCGCTTAAATAATACAATTGTAAGGAATCTAAAAGTCCACCGACACTAATGGTGGATTGAGCGGCATGAGTATTTGTTGTTGGAATTTCATGTAATGAAACATGATTTACACTACTTTCTCCATCTGTGGTTTGAAGTGTTGTAGTCTGTGTAGTGGACAGATTGTAACTTCCGGTATTATTGGGAGCACAATAATAAGTCGTATCTCTTACAGTAAATTGATAAGCAGGACTATCATTCAAATTATTAATGGTATAATCAACTCCCGCTAAGCGTGTAGTTATGTTTAAGCTGTCATTTTCGCCAGCCTCTTGTATGTCGATTCTAAAATTACGATTAACATAATCATCTAATATTTCGGTCATAACATAACTTCTATCACTACATTTGGTCGGTTCGGGAACGCAATATTTGGTGTTGTTATCTTTATCGGTTAAGGTGATTATCGTGCGATTGTTATAATCAAAATGGGGATTAAGAGTAATATTATCTTTAACTTCGATATAATCGTTCGGACAAATACAACTATCAGAAGCTCTACCGCCTCGGCTACGACATATCAAAGGGTTGGTCAAAATTCCTCCCATCCTTTCGCAATTTGTAACATCCCAGCTAAAATCCGCACAATTAATCCGATTATGTTTATATTCAAAAGTGCGTTGTTTTTTATAATCTTCAATTTTGTAAATTTTAGCTTGAACCAAATTAGGACAAACGACGAGCAATAAAGCTAAAGTCAAAACTTTATCGAATATTCTCATAACAACCTCCTTTATGCACAAAAACGATATGTGCAAATACCATTGCGACAATAATTTAGTTTATGGTAACACGGATTTATGCAAAAGGCAACTTTATTTTATAAAATTGAACATAATTTAACATAAATATAACATAACTTTTAAGACATTTGCTCGGCAGATATTTTTTCAAGTTGAATCAAAGCATTATCTACACTAAGATTAAAATTAAGTTGGGGTTTGCCATTTATATAACAAAAATGGTCAGTAGTCTGATAATAACAACAAAAAGTGGTAAAATAATCGCAATATTGTTTATTATCGTCAATATGCCAATCTACCCGATTATGAAGACAGAAATCAGCTTTGGCTTTATTCCATGCATCATCGGCAATTTTAACCCCGGATGAGGTCTGGATAATTTTACCTGTAGCAAGACAATAATCCAAAATACTGAATATAAAATCAACCGGAAAATTATGACGAGAAAGCTCATATTTTATGGTTGTACGCGGAGCTCCGGAGATAACATAAATTTGATGGCCGCGGCGACGAGCAAGCGTAGCAAATTCGGCAAAATATTTATAATCGGTGTCAATTACGCCGTGATAGTCCAAACCGATTTTGAGTTTGGGTAAAAACATGGTTATTCGTTTCCGAAATTGTCATTCCACAGTTCTTTGATTGAATTAGGACTTAATGCCGAGAGAGGATTGATACTTATCTCAGGATCAGAAAGCGGACCGGTAATTTGGTAGTTGACAGCAAAAATGGTGCCATCACGTCCGCTTAATAAGTTGCCGACCAACGGAATCTTACCAAGCAACGAATTAAGCCCATAGGCCGGAGCAATCATTCCCTTAAAATCAAACATTTTTTGAATTTCGTTATAGCTACCGCTGCCGGAAATTCCCAAAACATTGCCAAAAGCACGTGCTTTGGACAAGGTTAGACGCTCGCCGTCATATTCAAACGGTGCATCAAAATGGGTGAAGGTAATGCCGTCGCCAGAGAGCATATCAACTATTCCGGTAAAAGAAGCTAAAGTTAACAATTTGGTTAATACTCCGGTTTTAGTAAGATTAAAATTGCGAGCCTTGGCATGGCCAATCATTATTTTATCAGCTCCGCGTTTGGCTTCGACACTTAAAGTCCCACCCTTAAAATAATCATAAACCCGTAAAAATTTAAGAGCCGATCCGGCATCATTACTATCAATATGTAACAGATATTCTCTGCCACTCCGAGGAATATAGTCCAATTTAAGGTAGGGACGTTCTTTAGACGAAGCATGAGGTTTAAAATTACCGACCAGATGCATCTCATCAACCCCAATTTTGTTGATAATACGTGAGGTTCCGGCAAAAGATGAGGTATAAATTTCCGGTGAAGTCCAGAGTTTGTCAACCGCAATATTTATTTCAGAATCGGGAATATTATCCCAAGTGTCGTCATCCATGAGATGAGAATTTTGAGTTTCCGCCGTGGTATCAGAAGAATTATCAGTATTCTCAAAAAACGGGGATAAATCATAAGACGAGCCGGAAACGGTTATCTTCACATTTAATTTAGGATTGTAATTAAGGTCTATCAAAGCCGAAGCATTGGTGCGCGGACCTTTTATTGAGGTAATGTCAACTTTGGTAATGCGTCCTTTGGTATCAACAGTTGCTTTGCCAATAACTTTAAAATCGGATTTTGACAGAGTAAAGGACGGAATGTCGTATAGCTGACCATCTTTTAATTGAAGATTTGTGGAAATTTCACCGTTTTCTCCGGCTTTTTTGGTAAAGCCCAAAAAGGCATAGTCAATTGCGGTTTCGCGCAAATTGC
>CAMOLN010000141.1 GCA_946618745.1 uncultured Alphaproteobacteria bacterium
TGGCGAATTCGACTTTAATCGTCTTGATATAGCTAAATTTTTACCCAAAAACAAAAACATCTCCGCTTCAATTGAAAAAAATAACGACACTCAATCAGCTTTCTTGCCTCGTCCGCACATGTCGGATAACATTATTGACTACGAATTATATCGAAAAGCCAACGTTAAAGCAACCATAAAGAGTGCTGAAATGATCTGGTTAGATAACCTGATCAAAGATTGCTCTTTCAATCTGGAAATATTTAACAACACTTTATCAATCAAAGAGTTTTCCGGCATTTATAATGAAACTCCGTTAAATAATGAACTTTCCATTACCATGGATGATAATCCCTCTGTTACTCTCACAGGCTCAATCACCGATGCCGAAGTCAATAATTTTATGCTTACCGGAAAAACTTATGGCATTCGCGATGGTAAATTTTCAACCCAATGGAATTTAAAATCTTCCGCCCAAAGTTTGGACTCATTTTGGAAAAATCTTAATGGTTCAGCTGAAATAAAAGTGCTCAATCCTACTGTCAATGGCATAAACACCCTTCTGATATATAAAGACTTACTTGAAAGAAAAGATAATAGCGGTTTATCGGAAACAGTTCGTGATGCCCTGAAAAGCGGTCAATCACCCTTTCATGATATATCCGGCAAAATTAACATAACCGATGGTAAATTCACCATCGCTGATGCCTCTATGACTGCCGACAATCTTCAAATAAAAATGTATGGTGATGGTGATTTGGGAGATTGGACCATGAACACCATATTCAATGCAAAATTCGCTCAACCGCAATACTTACCGGAATTTTCGTTTATGTTAAAGGAAAGTATTGCCAATCCTTCTTTGGAAATCAATGTTGATTCCTTATTTCAATTCTATAAATCAAAAGCCGACCGTAAATTTGCTGAAATTGAACAACACAATCGTGACACACAAAACAAACGTATTGATGCTTTTGAAGAACAGAAAAAAATCGCTGATAATCTGGTTGCTGAAGCTCGTGAAATTTTAGAAAAAAATATCGAAGAAAAGATGCAAACCGCATACAGCGACAAATCTCAAGCACGTTATACAGCTCTTAAGCAAGAATTATCCAATTATTTGGCAAATCTCGTTGAAAAAATAACTTCTTATGACATTACCAAAATACAAGATAGCGATATTATAGAAGCTGATCAAACCAATAAAGATGCTCGTAAAAACATTCAGGACTTATCTTCCAAACTTCGCAACATCTACCTTGATGACCTTAAGATTCAAACTGAAAATTACAACAACCAAATTACCGAAGAATATAATTTACTCAAACAACTTTCCTTCTATTTCAGCAGTTTGAGCGAAAAATATAAAGATCGTCTCAGCACTATAAAAACTGATTATCATATTGAAAATAACCAAGAATATAATGACAAACAAGACGAATTTCTAACCAAATTTGCATTTTTGGAAAAAATGAATCAAGACCTGGCTGAATTCTACCAAAAATCTCCCAAAAATACGATTGAACATTATGAGCAACTTAATCTTGAGCTTAATGACCGGCTTGCTAAAATTAAAGCTGAACGCGAAGAGCTGAAAAACAATATTGATATTTTTGATGCCCAGGAAATTCAAAAAATTGATAATGAAGAAGAACTTTATCTCGAACAAAAAGAAAAAGAAAAAGATAAGCTTCTGTTGCAAGAAAACAGCGGTAGTATCCGTGTTAAAAAAAGCGGAAAATTAATAAAAGTAAACCGCGATCTTGAGGAAATCAAAAACATCCAAGAAGAAGTATCTCAAGACAAAGTTCGTGTTCTTGACTTTACCAAAGAAAAAATCAATATATCATCCCCCACATCTCCTAAAGTCGGAGTTGTGAAAAAAGGCAGTAATCTTATTGCAAATTAACCTCATGGTTATATCTTTATACCATAATCAATTTATTTATTGAAAGGATGATATATCATGACCAAACCAGAAGTATGTATTCTTCCCGTGGCCGGATTGTCGACTCGCAACTTGCCGGCAACCAAAGTTTTGCATAAGGGTTTTCTCACTCTTCACAGCAAACCGATTATTCAATATGCTGTTGATGCTTGCAAAGAAATCGGTATTAAAGAAATTGTCTTTGTATATTCTGATCAATCTTGCAAACATTTATTTGAAAACTATTACAAACCTTATCCATGGTTGGAAAATCACCTGCGTGAGAAAAACAAATTAGATCTTCTCAAATCATTACAAGATATTATCCCTGAAGGAATGAAATTCTCCTTTGCCGAGCAATCTCAACCTTTAGGCAACGGCCATGCTATTCTTATGGCTAAAGATATTGTCGGAAAACGCGACTTTGTAGTTATGTGGGTAGATGATGTTTACATCAACTTGCATGGCAAAGGTGTTTTGGCTCAACTGCTTGACGTTTATGAAAAAGAAGGCGGCATGGTTGAAAACATTATGGAATTTCCGCGTGAACAACTCACTCGTTACGGAGTCCTCTCCGGTGCAGTTCGTGAGGGACGTATTGTTCACGCCAAAGGCAAAATCGAAAAGCCCAAATTGGAAGATGTTCCTTCTAACTATGCTTCTATGGGGCCATATATTTTACCCAATGCCATTATGGATGTTTTGCCCGAAGTTAAAAAAGGCACCAACGGTGAAATCAATTTAGCCGATGCCATGGGCTTGGCGGCTGAACGCGGCATGAAACTTACCGGAGTTTTGTGTGATGGTCTGCGCTTTGACTGCGGCACCAATAAAGATTTGGAAAAAGCCAACTTAAAACTTTCCTTAATGGAAGATCCTGATTTGCGCTCTTATTGCCGCGAGCTGTTGGATACCATGGAAATATAAAATTTTTACCATCACTAATCGAGCCGCTTGAATTCCAAGCGGCTCTTTTTTTTACACTTGAAATGTCAAATAATTTTTTCCTCAAAAAACTCTTGCATTATTCAAAAATATCATCTATAGTCCGCTCAACTTACGAGTCTTTCTGCTCGTCAAGGATATGCACGGATATTTATGAAGGTAGTATCTGTGATGAGTTTTATCGGGCTTGCCCTTGCAAGCCGCCAGCTTATTGAAAGGAAAATGCCATGAGACATGGAATGAAACAAAAAAAATTAAATATGGATACCAATGCTCGCAAAGCTTTGTTCTCCAACTTGACTGCCGCTGTTTTGCGTCATGAACAAATCAAAATTACTTTGCCCCGCGCTAAAGTTTTGCGCACTTTTGTTGATAATATGATTACTTTGGGCAAAAAAGGTCAGTTAAACAATCGCCGTCAGGCATTGTCTTTCTTGCGTGATGAAGAGGTTGTTGCCAAATTATTCTCAACTTTGGCCGAGCGTTACAAAAATCGCAACGGCGGTTACACTCGCGTTCTTCATGCCGGTTATCGTTATGGCGACTGCGCCGAAATGGCCATCATTGAATTGGTTGACCGCGACGTTAATGCCAAAGGTGCTGCCGACTTGGCTCGTGTAGCTGCTGAAAAAGCTGCTGCCGCTGAAGCTGAAAAAGCCGCTTCTGCCGAAGTTGCTAAAGAAGAAAAAGCCGAGAAAAAAGCTGAAAAGAAAGAAAAGGCAGAAACTAAAGAAAAGAAAACTACAGCTAAAAAATCAACTGCTAAAACAGCTGAATAGTTTTCTTATTTATCAAATATCCGAGCAAGGCCTCAAACCTTGCTCTTTTTTTGTTGCTTTTCCTTATATCTTACCTTATATTGCCCGCATAAATCAAAGTTTAATTTATGGAGTTTGATATG
>CAMOLN010000142.1 GCA_946618745.1 uncultured Alphaproteobacteria bacterium
TAGACCAAACATCCAAGGTTATATAATAGTGGTGGAGGGGGATGGATTCGAACCATCGTAGACTAAGTCGACGGATTTACAGTCCGTTGCATTTGACCGCTCTGCCACCCCTCCGTTCATAGAATCGCCTAATAAATCAGGAGAATTGCTAAGCACTATTCCTGCAAGTAATAGCAAATTGCACTAAATGTCAACAGTTTTTTTATATTTTTTTTACCAATCTGTGATAACTTGTCCGATAATCTTTATTTTGCAGGGGAAAGTTAATGGATAAAGTTGCACTGACCGAAATGGCTAATCCCGATACGACGGGGATTGATTTAATGAGTTCGTATGAAATAGCGGTGGCAATAAATAATGAGGATAAAAAAGTTGCTTTAGCTATTGAAAAAGTTTTGCCGGAGATCGGCGAAGCAATAGAGTTGATAGCCCAAAGTTTTCGTAAGAAAGGAAGATTGGCTTATTTCGGCGCGGGGACGTCGGGGCGAATCGGGGTATTGGATGCATCGGAATGTTGGCCGACTTTCGGAGTGGAACATGGAATGGTAAACGGTTTTATTGCCGGTGGCGATAAAGCTTTGCGTTTTTCAGTAGAAAATTCAGAAGACAGTGCAGAGTTAGGATTGCAGGATTTGGCTGATTTTAATCCGACGATCAATGATGTCGTGGTCGGGGTTTCGGCAAACGGTGGTCCGAGGTATGTGTTGGCAATAATGGAAGAAGCACAAAAGCGCGGAGTTAAGACCATCGGGATAACTTCGAATCCGGAAGCAAAATTGAAAGCGTTTTCGGATATATTTATCAATCCGATTGTCGGAGAGGAAGCTATAACAGGGTCGTCGCGGATGAAATCCGGAACAGCTCAAAAAATGATTTTGAATATGTTATCTACCGGTGCGATGATCAGAATCGGTAAGACTTATAAGAATTATATGATAGATGTGCGCTTGGCGAATGGAAAATTAGTTGAACGCGGAGTGAGATTTGTGTCGGAAATTGCCGATGTTGAGCCAAATGAAGCGCGAGAATATATAGAGTTGAGCGGCAAAAATGTTAAAACTGCTTGTGTGATGGCAATAAAAAAATGTTCTCGTCAACAAGCAGAGTTGATGTTGGCCGAAAATGAGGGGATTTTAAGAAAGGTAATTAATCCTTAAAAAGTTGCCGGCAAGTTTCTTCAACAGCTTGAGGTGAGCCAACCCAAAATTCTTTCCGATCGCTGATATAATATCCCAGACGGTCGGTTGCTTGAGCTTTATCAAATAATTCAACCAGAGAAAATTTACCATCCGGAGAGCCTTTGAACAGGCGCGGATGAACTATAGCCACACCGACGTAACCATAGGTAAATTCGGGTGATGAAATTTTTTCTTTGTTACGCAAGATTTTGTTACCGGAAATTTTGTAATCTCCGTATTTCGGTTTATCTCCGCTTATATTTTTTATATCACAGAGCAAAAGCATTATATCGTATTTTTTATCGTCCCAAGTATCCTGCATTTGATTTAGTATGGGTTTTAGGCCGTCGTCGATTAAAATATTATCGGAATTGATAACTACAAAAGGTTTATTATCAAAATATTTTAAAGCTTTTTTGATTCCTCCGCCGGTTTCCAGAGCTTCTTTTTCTTCAGAGATAGTGGTGTTGAAATAATTTAAGGTTTTCATGTGTTTTTTAATCATGCATTTGCGATAACAAACATTAACCACTATATCTTTGATACGGGCATTTTTTAACAGATCCAAGCCGAAATCCATCAGACGGCGATTGCCGATTTTTATCATGGGTTTGGGACAATGGTCAGTTAAATGTTGCATGCGGGTGCCGCGTCCGGCAGCCAAGACAAAAGCCTTATTTATTCCTTTGTCTTGAGGAATTCCCCATGAGGTTTGCGGAAAATATTTATCTATCCAGTTTTTTAGTTCAATAAAATCAGGATGTTGCAAGGTTTGTTGCAACAGTTCCATTCCATGAGGAACATAACGGGCATAAGTCGGACGTTTACTGACCAATATCAGAGTTGTGAAGCGTCCTAATACCCGCATGTGGCGTAATAAAGCCATATAGGCATAACACTTGTTAAAATCTTTAGGGTTAAGATCAGGCATTTGCGAAAAATAATATTCTTTCAGTTCATTTTTAAGTGATAATGGTATGTTGCGACGTTCATCTTCAATCAGACTGACTAAATCATAAAGTCCGGGTCCCCATAAGGAGTCTTGGAAATCAATGATTGCGGCATCGTTGTCATCGGGATACATAACATTGTTAACATGATAATCCCATAATACCAAAGTGTTGGGAAGTTTTAATGCGGCAGGCATAAGTTTTTTGACAACAGCAAAGAATGAATCGCGTTCCGATAAAGTTAATTGTCTTCCCAAACAAGCGGGAATATACCAATCGGTGAATAAGGCAAAATTATCAAGAATAACTTTTTCATTCATGTCTTTAACACAGGCAGGACGTTGTTTGACTTGGTGTAATTTAATTAATACATCAACGGCTTTTTGCAGTAATTGTTTTTCATTTTGCGGAGTGGCTTTTTTTACAAAATCGCTTTCGCCGAAGTCTTCCAACAACATTAAACCTTGACGTAGGTTATGAGCATAAATGTGCGGAGCGCGAATGCCGTTTTTTAACAGGAATTGATCAATCAGAATAAATTCTTTGGAATGATTGCAACGCATTTCATCATCCATTAAAATGCGAGTTGAACCATCGGTCAAATTTATACGATAATATTTGCGCGATGAGGCATCGCAATTTAGCGGGGTAACGGAATATTTACCTAAATCTTCTCTGGCACATAAAAAATTGTTTATTTGTATTTGGCGAACTTTATTTTGCATTGACTTGTCCTTTATTTGTTTGTATATATCAATATAAATTCGTTATGTTAAAATAGTCTTAATTCGGAAAGGTTATTAAAATGGCGGTGAAATATGTTGTTTTTGATTGGGATGGGACATTAGCCGACACTTATCCGGTTATTTATGCTGCTTATCGCCATGCTTTCAAAACTTTGGGAATGGATCCGATTACCTATGATGAAATTAAAAAATTGACGTCTTCCCGAGATAATAAAGATTCTCTGGGAGCGGTTTTCGGAGATAAAAAAGAAATTGCCAAAAAAGCCTATTATGAATATATAAACGCCCATCATACCGATGGTTTGAAGGCTATACCTAATGCCAAAAAATTGCTTGATTTTTGTCGTAAAAGCGGAATGAAAAATTTTTTACTGACAAATAAAAAAAGGCCGTATCTCTTGGAAGAGATAAAGTATTTGGGATTTGACGATTATTTTTCCAATATAGTTGCAGCCGGTGATTTAGGAGAAGATAAACCGGCTCCTAAAGCCGTGGAAGCTTTGTTTGGAGGCAGTTTACCTGAAGCAGATATGGTTTTGGTCTTAGGAGACGGTATGTCTGATTGGAAAGTTTCTCAAGTTTTTAATCGTGCCGGTAAAAAGAGCCTTTGTGTTATTTATGATCCGCAAAAAAAATTTTGTGAGGCATCTCCGGATTATAAAATTGCAGATATTGCTGATGTTATTACTATTTTGAAAGAAAAAAATAATGAATAAAAAGTTTTTAACCGAACCGGTCAGACAGTCATTGATTATGTATGGAAGGCATGCAGTGATGGCAGCATTGGCAAATCCCAAAAGACATATCGAAAAAATTTGGTGTACGAAAGAAAATGTTGCTGAAATTACAA
>CAMOLN010000143.1 GCA_946618745.1 uncultured Alphaproteobacteria bacterium
AACAAAATTTCGCCGGATGGTAAGATTTTACTGATCAACAATATAAAACAACTTAAAGGAGAATAATATGCCTAGAATTTTAGCAATAGCTAATCGTAAAGGAGGAGTTGGTAAAACAACCACGGCAGTTAATATAGCAACAGCTATGGCAGCTGCTGGTAAAAAAGTTTTAGTTGTGGATCTGGATCCGCAAGGAAATGCCACAACTTCTATGGGGGTAGATAAAAAGGGTTATCACATCTCAAGTTATGATGTTTTACTCGGTAATAAAAAACTAACCGACGCTGTTGTATGGACAGAGGTGCCAAAGTTTTCAATAATTCCTTCATCTCCGGACTTAGCGGCCGCAGAAATAGAGTTGGTTAACATGCCTGAACGCGAATATGCATTAAAAAAAGCGTTGATAAAAGAAGGAATTAATTATGATTATATTTTAATAGACTGTCCACCTTCACTAAGTTTGATAACGGTTAATGCTTTAGCTGCTGCTGATGGAGTCATTGTTCCGCTGCAATGCGAATTTTTGGCTTTAGAGGGTATTGCCGAATTAATAAAGAATATCAATGTAATAAAAAAGAATTTTAATCCTAAATTGATGTTGCACGGAGTTGTATTAACAATGTATGATAAACGCAACAATCTAACTCAAATGGTTGAAGATGATGTGCGTAGCTTTTTTGGTAAAAAAGTTTATGACACGGTTATTCCTCGTAACGTAAAAATTTGTGAAGCACCCTCTCATGGTAAACCTGTTTTATTATATGATTTTAAATGCTCTGGTAGTCAGGCTTATATAGGATTGACAAAAGAAGTGTTAAAAAGAGAAAGGGAATTAATAGCATGTTAGAAGAAAATAAAGAATCTAAGAAAAAAAGTTTAGGCCGGGGCCTTGAGGCATTGTTGGGCGAAATGAACGAAAACATACTTGAAGATGAATTATCGTTTGTGAAAAATGACACCAACAACGTAAATATAAATTTAATTCATGTTAGCCCTTTACAACCACGCAAAGAATTTGATGAGGAATCTATCAAAGCTTTGGCTGCATCAATAAAAGAGAAAGGCATTTTGCAGCCTCTTATTGTTCGCAAAGATAAACAAAATGGCTATGAATTGATTGCTGGCGAACGACGTTTACGTGCTGCTAAAGAAGCCGGATTATCAGAAATTCCTATAATTATCAAAGAATTAGATGACAAAGAGGTTTTAGAAATAGCTTTAGTTGAAAATCTGTTACGTGAAAATCTTTCTCCGATTGAAGAAGCTAACGCCTATCAGAAACTGATTGAAAGTTTTTCACATACCCAAGAAAAAATTGCCGATATAGTCGGTAAATCACGTAGTTATATTGCAAACACACTGCGTCTTTTAAGCTTGCCTGATAAAGTGAAAAGCTATATTTCAGAAGGAAAAATTTCTGCCGGACATGCTCGTTGTTTAGTTGGACTTGACAATGCTATCCATTTGGCAGATAAAATTATTAAAGAAGATTTAAATGTCCGGCAAGTTGAAACACTTGTTGCCAAGCAAAAAGACAGCAAAGAAGAAAGTTCGACACCGGTAAAGAAAACATCTTCCAAAGATAAAGATATAACCGCCATAGAAGATTCGTTAAAAAATAAATTAGGTTTGAGAATTAAAATATCACCTAATAAACAAGGAGGAGGAAAGGTTATAATGCAGTATGCGTCTTTTGCTGAATTAGACATGATTGTTAATATCTTAGATAATCGCAAATCCCTTAATATTTCTGCTCCGAGCAATATCGAGGGAAGCAATCAAAATAATTTTTCGAATAATGAAAAATTTTCCATCAAATTTGTAGAGTAAAGGAGAAATAGATGTCAATTTTAGAAAAAATGTTGGAAAACTGTGCTAAAGCAGGTTATACAACAACCGATAATGTTCAAAAAATAGCAAATGCCAAAAAAATGATGTTTGGAGAAGAAGAATGGAGAAGATGTCCATGTGATGGGCAAAATCCTAATCGTTATTGTATATCGGAGCAATGTCGTAAAGATATTGAGGAAAAAGGCGAATGCCATTGTCATTGCTATCGCAAAAAAGAAACAGCTTAATTGCTTCAAAAAGGACTGAACATTCAGTCCTTTTTTGTTAATAATATATTTACCTAAACATCATACACTCTACCATAACGGATTTTTAAAAAATTAGGCAGGGAAAATATTTATGGAATTTTTAAAGAAGATCATTGTTAGTTCTACAGCAATATTTTTGATATTTTTCGGTGGAGCCGGATTGGTAAGCGGGGGCATGATTATGAAAATCGGCGCTCTTATCGGTCTTATAATAGGTATTTTTATCCTTTATATGTTTATAAAAATGGCCTGGCGTGCGATGGGGTGTTTACCGGCCATTTTAATTATTATTGCTTTGGGAATATTTGTTATGTATGCCATTGGAGCTTTTTCAGGTGGTTTTAATAACATAACCGAAAATATCATGGATTTTTATGAACAAGATGTTCAAACATCAGAAGGAGCAATAGATCAATCAGATATATCTGCCGGAAAAACTTCTAAAAAAGAAGTATTAAATCTTATCAATGAAGATCAACATAAAATTTTTGATGGTAAAATTACCGATAAATTTTTAGCTAAACAAAAGAATAAAAAAACATCATTTAATCCTTTGAAATATCCTGCAATTTATGGTCCGGTCAGGGTGTTGAGCGGAGATACTTTGGTTATGGGTGATCAGATAATCAGAATGTATGGTATAGCTGCGCCGGATATAAAACAAAATTGTGCTGCTAGGGATGGTCGAGGCTATCGTTGCGGACAACAATCAGCAAAATGGTTGAGTGATTGGTTATTGGATAATCAAGTAGAATGTCATATAATAAAAGACGATGGACAAGGCTCTTTAATTGGTGTTTGTTTGATTGGCCAATATGATATTGCAGCTGCTATAGTTAATGCCGGATGGGCTGTTGCTTATCCGCAAGAAACTCAAGTCTATCAAGCTTATCAGGAACAAGCTTCAGTCAATCGCAGAGGTTTATGGGATGGTAAATTTTATATGCCCTGGGATTGGCGCAAAGTTCAAAACCGTAAAGCTAATATTAAAATCATAAATAAGAAAAAAACCATAAATCGTGTGCATTCATTATTTTTTGGGAGATAAAATTGGTTAATAAAGAATTTATTACCGATAGTGAGGAAAAAACCAACTGTTTAGCTGAGCAGTTTGCTGCCATTGCCAAAAAAGGCGATGTATTTGCGCTTTTTGGAACTCTCGGTGTCGGAAAAAGCGTTTTTTCTAGAGCTTTTATCAAAAAATTAACAGCCGCAGAAGAAGTCCCCAGTCCTACCTTTACACTGGTTCAGAGTTATCCTTTTCAAGATATGGAAATTTATCACTTTGATCTTTATCGTCTTAAATCTCCACAGGAAATTTTCGAATTAGGTTTTGAAGAGGCTGTTTACCAAGGAATAAGTCTTATAGAATGGCCGGAAAAAGCCGGTAATTTTTTACCTAAAGATATCTTTCAAATCCATATATCGATGCAAGAAAATCAAAGAATTTTTAACATTATGGTTACTTCCGCCGAAAAAGCTGAACGTTTGGAACAAATTAATGACTGCTAATATACATGCTTCTTGTGTAACTATTAAAAACAAAGGAATTCTGTTACTGGGAGACTCCGGAGCAGGAAAGTCTGATCTTGCCTTGAGACTTATAGAACAATG
>CAMOLN010000144.1 GCA_946618745.1 uncultured Alphaproteobacteria bacterium
CGAGAATGACAGAAAAAGAAAACGGCGACACGTCCGAGAATGACATAAAAAAAGAACGGCGACACGTCCGAGAATGACAGAAAAAGAAAACGGCGACACGTTCGAGAATGACAGAAAAAGAAAACGGCGACACGTCCGAGAATGACATAAAAAAAAGAGCCCGAGAATGACATAAAAAAAACAGTCCGAGAATGACAGAAGAAAATAAACCGGGAAAAGCCGCGTTGACGTTCGCAATGACATTAAATTTGAAACATCGTAACGAAAATAAATATAGTTTTGCTGCTGTTGAGGATTAAAGCAATTACATTTTGCCGTTTTGCTGATAGATGTAGGAGATAATTTCGGCGACGGCGGCAAAGGCCTCTAAAGGGATTTCCTGATTGATGTCAACCGCTTTTAAGATTTGCAAAAGGTCGGCATCTTGGCGAATTTCAATATTATTGGCTTGGGCAATTTCGATGATTTTTTGAGCGATTTCACCCTGACCTTTGGCTAATACTTTGGGGGCATTGTCTTTTTGTTGGTCATAACCCAAAGCAACGGCATAATTTTCATCTGTGGAAAACCCAGATGTTGCATTGTTTTTAGCTCGTTTTGTGGTATTATCTTTGTCAGACATTAAGCACTCCCAAGTCAAATATTACTGATATAATAAATATATTGATAAGAGTTTGCAAGATGTTTATTTGGCATGAAAGTTGCATGTTTTCGATTGAGATTTAGGGACTTAACCGAAAATTTTAAGGGGAAATAGATGGTTGATTTTAGCAATTTGACGGTTTTTAATATGGCGGGGCGGAATATGCAATATTTGTCCGCCAAGCAACGGGTTATTGCTCAAAATATCGCTAATGCTTCCACTCCGGGATATTTGGCCAAAGATATTGAAAAGCCGGCTTTTTTAGAAAGCAGTTCAGCGGGAAGAACAACCTTGATTACCGGTTTGACCACCACTCATGAGAAACATTTTGCTTCGTTGAAATCAGTATCCGATTCAAGGTCAAAAGGCGGTTATAAAATTTATACTCCGGCTCCGAAAGATGCTTTAACAATCGACGGTAACGGAGTCATTGTCGAGGATCAGATGAACGAAGCCAGCAAGGCCAGCAACGAATACAAAAAAATGATTAATATTTATAATAAGTATAAAAATATGTTGTCGGTGGCAAACACTAAGATTAACGGGTGATAAAAAATGGCTAATGATTTGACAATCAGTGCGGATATTGCCGCTTCGGGGATGAAAGCTCAAGCAGAGCGCTTGAAAGTTATATCGCAAAATATGGCTAATGCCGACTCGGTTTCGGCGGAAAAAGGCAAAGCACCTTATCGCAGGCAGGTGGTCAGTTTTGCTAATTATGTTGATAATAAAACCGGTGCGGAAAAAGTTAAGGTTGATAAAATCGTTAAAGATATGTCACCGTTTGAAAAGAAATATGATCCGCATCATCCGGCCGCCGATAAACAAGGGTATATTGAACTGCCCAATGTCAATCCTTTGGTTGAGATGATGGATATGAAAGAAGCTCAGCGGGTTTATGAGGCAAATCTTAATATGCTGAAAACCGCTCGGGAGATGAATAATTCTGTTTTGGATATATTAAAGTAACTTTTTTAAGTGAGGGGAGCTTAAAATGAATTCGATTAACAATGCTTTGGCCGCTTATCAGACAGCTTTGAACCGTATAGGTTCGGCAGCACCGCAACTGCCGCAGATGGCTTCGAGCGAGGCAAAACAACAAAGTTTCAGTGCTGTGTTGCAAAATGTGGTTGATGAGGCGGTTGAAAGTCAGAAAAAAGCGGAAATTACTACAATTAATGGTATTAAAGGTCAGGCAGATATTCAAGATGTGGTTTTGGCGATTGCCAATGCCGAACAGGCTTTGGAGACAGTTGTTGCCGTGCGTGATACTGCGATTAAGGCTTATAATTCGATAATGCAGATGAATATATAAAAAAAGCTTGTCTAGCGGCTTACTAATTGTAATCCTCTTTGCTCATGTATTTCTTATTATACACTACGCAAAGAGGATTACTGCGTATTAAGCTCACTATCCGAGTTTTTTATAAAAACTCGTATCACGGCGCATCTAAAGCCATTTTACGGAATAACCCGAAATTCATGTAGTTATATCTACACTAAAATTTCGGGTTTTCCTATAAATGACTTTATCTGCACCATTCTCCGAGTTTTTTAGAAAATTATGAGAAAATGTCCATGCAAAGTTGTTTGATGGATATTTTTTTTTATGATTCATAATATTATGGTTATAAATATTTTTTTAATAATATTAACTTATTATAACAATAAGTTTTTTTTTTGTAAAAAAATGTTGCAAATTTGACGAAAATATGATAATATCGTGATAATAGTGATTTAGCGTGTAAATTTGAGTTTCTTGGGAGGATAAGACGATGGTATTACGGACAGAGCAAAAGAGATGGCTGGAATTGGAATATAGCCAAGAATATAGTAATTGTAATGATGATGAGCAAAAGTTAGAGGCGCTTTTTAGCAAATATGAGAACAAGTATAATGAAGTTTCAGAGCTTGGTTGTAATAGCCCCGCGGGTAATGAAGAAAAAGCAGAAGCGTCTGAAAACTCAAATAATGAGTGGCAACGTGTTGAGGTAAATAATGAAATTAAAGATAAACATTTGTCGCAATATACAACTTCCGATGATGGTTATGTTGATGCTAGTGGAAATAAAGTAAAGTTTCAGCAAAAAGGTAATAATTATCAGTTAATTACTCAAGACAGTAATGGTAATCCTCGTAATCCTAAAGGAGAAGAACTTGATGCTTTGGTTGCTTCGCTTGAGGGGAAAAATTTTAAGTTAAGTAAGTCGTTTGATAAAGATTCGTTGAATTATTAGTTCAACATTATGGAGATAGAATTATTAATATTGACGAAGTTAAAGAATGGACTAAAGCTGAAAATCAGGCTACAACAGTTGATGAAGTTGTTGGGGAAACTAGAGCAAATGATAAATCTCAAGAGGAAAATGAAGGTACAACAACATTAAGTGATGTTGAAAAAGCTTTTCTTAGACAATATGGTTATAATGATAGCGATTTGAATAATCCTGATAGGTTTAGTGTTTTCAAAGGTGTGATTGAACAAAATGAAGGTGATTTTAGTTCATTCCAGGCCTCGTATAAATCTCAAGAGAAAGGTACAGAAGAAAATAGAGTTGAATCAACCTCGGAATCGGTATCACCATCAGAGACCGAGGGTTTATCCGCAGATAATTACCTTGAGATAGTTAGAAATGATTTGGATAATTATGCTAAACAGAAAGGAAAAGCGGGGGTAACATCTGAGAATCTCAATGAAGTAATGATGGAATTTCAAAATCAATATCCGGATTACCCATATCTTAGAGAAATTGATGAAAAGAAATTGAGCGAATCTATCCAAAAATCGGAAAACAGCAATAATAGACAAGAAGAAATAAATAGTAATCCTGTAGAAATTACAACCGATCAGCGTGAAGCATTTACCAAGAGTATAGAGACGGATTTGCGTAATATTTTATTGGTTTGTCAAAGTTCAAATGACAGGGTGGAAAAGTTTGAAGAAGTTTCTGCACCTGAAGTTTCGAAGTTTAATCAAGATGCGGTTTTAAGATATCTCGGAATATATGATGACTTTGAATTTTATAGACAGGAACCAGGAAATAACCATAACGGAGCTGTTGCAGATT
>CAMOLN010000145.1 GCA_946618745.1 uncultured Alphaproteobacteria bacterium
ATATTTTATTTTAATATATTCATAATTCTTTTACTCTTATAGTATACCACATTTTTTAAGCCGATTCAATAGTTATATATTTTAGCAAAATCAATGAGCTACGCTATTTTTAGTGTTTTTTAGCCAAAAATAAAATGGTATAATAATACCATAAAAGATTTCGAGTCGTTTTTAAATAAATTGTCACCCTCGGACAACACTTCTTTGTCATTCTCGGGCTTGACCCGAGAATCTAAAAAATAATTATCATATATTTTGGATTCTCGGATCTGGTCGCTGACGCGACACGTCCGAGAATGACATAAAAAAACACCCCAAAATAACACTATTTTTTTAGAGTTCGGGCTTTATGAAGATGTTCCTTTTTTCGGTTTGTAACTGCTTTGGCGATACAAATTAAGGGCGGCAAATTAAATTGCTGCCCTTAAAATAACGTAAATATCAGTTGATTTAGGCTTTCTCTTTTTTCTCAACAAATTTGAAAAATTGATAAGTATGAGCATAATATGAGCCTTTCAAGCAAGTATTAAGCGCCTGCACCACCATACCCAACAACCATAATGAATTGCTGTTGCGCAAATTATCTGCTCCGAAAAATGCTCCGGCAGCCAATATTATAACGACTAAAAGCACAAACAACGGAATATTGGTAACAAACATTCCCCAAAACAATTTGTTGTGATTGCCTTTAACTAATCTGAACAGTTTTTTGATGCTTAACATTTTGTAGTCTTCCACCGCAATACTCGGAAACCATAACAACAACGGAGCCGCCAAAACAAATTCGGCAAATATAATCACATAAAGCGACAATAAACCCCAACCTATTGAACCGGCCGAAGCCGAACTTCCAATCAGCATTGTTAAAGGTATTAATACAACCAATGGTAATAATATAAGAAAAAAGTAAACCATTGTTGCAATAAAATAAAATACTGCCCCTTTCCAAAATCTTTTGCCGGTAAAATTAGGATCATCTTTCAAAATAATCTTGCGACAATAATTGATTATGATAGCAATATTCATAACAATCAACGCAATTGACAGAGTCAGCTCTTGCCAGTTGTTACAATTTTCTAAAGCCGGATTGCATGACGAGGTTTGTTGCAGAACAAACTTTAATATAATAAATGCTATCAAAATCGGCAATATTGCCAACAGCATTTTTCTGTCATTCCACACATAAGCAAATGTTCTTCTTAAAGTTTCCCAAAAAGGCATTTTAATTTTTTCATTCATTATCATCACTCCCGAATAAAAGTTTATACTGAATATAACAAAAATTTACCACCAAAGCGAGACAAGTCAACTTAACAAAACTGATTATATACTCAATTGTTAAAACTTGTAAATAGGAAACAATTTCACCGGCTTGCCAAATCAATCTTGATACCTGTATCCAAATAAACAGTATTATCAATATTAACAAAGATGTTCCGCCTAATATTTTAGCAAAATTACCGGAGGTTTTATGCCACATTTCCGATAATTTAGGTAAACTTTCCCCCATTGCTGCCGCCGCTAAATATCCCGCCAGACGCAATGCCGCAATCGGCAATAAAAATCCCCAAGCCACCATCGTAAAATAAGCAACCTCAATTCGCCAATCCGGATTGGGAATTCTTATATATAATAAATAAAAAGATAACCCGGCCGCCAATAAAGTTAATACGTAACCGAAAAATACGCCTAATACTTTCAAATCTCTTTTCTCGGGGATAAATATCTTTTTCCAAATGATTTGCTTTTTATTTAACGCAATATCAACCCAATTTCGCACAAATATACACTCGATAAATATAATTACCAAACGTATCACAGCAAAAACAACCAAGTTATTATTGCAAAAACTGTGAGCACGATAGAAACCGTTGGCACAAAATAACAAATTTCCGCTCAATGCCAACAGCAGTGTTTCTGCTAAAGCAAACAAGGCAACCACTACCCAAGCATAAATGCTTGACAGAAACAACAAATCAAAATCTCCTACCAATAACTTTATTATCGGTAATTTTTTTTTATCATTATCTTTTTTTGTAACCATATTATAATTCCTCTATTTTAGCTACCCCGGGTAAACTTCTTATTTGCGTCATTATGTCGCCATGCAGAGCATACCCTCCCTTTAGTATAATTCTTATATCCCAATTTTTATCCATCGGAACAATATAAATTTTATTTTTTCCGTTTTGATCTTTTTGCAAAATCTGCCTCAAACCGCTTACTGTGCTCAAATCATTGATATATATAGCCAATCCGTCAGCTACCGAAGCTATGGCGCTGTCCAATAATTCCACCGTATTAATTAATATTCGAGAGCTGTCGTTGTCGTCTTTTTTGCTCAAAGTTGCACTAACTAACAGAGGTTGTCCGGATGTGATAATGTTCTCATATTTACCTAACGCTTCAGCAAACAGAACTCCCTCAAAATTAGATATTCCGTCGGACAAACCTAAAAATGCAAATTTATTGCCGTTCTTTGACACTCTTTTTTGAAAATTGGTAACACATCCGGCAAATTTACAATGCAAATTATCACCTATTTTAAGACCTTGTGCCACATCAGAATATTTTTTTACTCCCAAACGTTCCATCCCGGCACGATAACTGTCTAAAGGATGAGCCGATAAATAAAATCCTATGGCATCGGCTTCTTGTTGTAATTTTTCCAGCTCGGGCCAATCAGGTTTTTCTATCAAATTTATTTTTGAACTCAACTCTTCAATACCGAAAAGCGATGTTTGCGAACTGTTTTTCATATCGGTTGTTGAAACTATATTTGATATAATCAAATCTAAATTTGCCATCATTTTTCCGCGTGATTTTTCCAGACAATCAAAAGCACCCGATTTAATTAACTGTTCTATTTGCCTACGATTAATTTGTTTGGCATCAACTCGGTTGATAAAATCAGACAAATCCTTAAATTTTCCATTTTTTTTGCGCTCATTAACAATTGCGTCCATATTTGCCGCACCGACTGATTTTATTGCCGCCAAGGCATAGCGAATATTTCCGTTTTCTACGGCAAATTCAGCCAAAGAACAATTAATATCCGGAGGCAATACCTTAAATCCCATCTTAATACATTCTTCTTTATAAGACAGCAATTTATCGGCATTAGTCATATCTAACGACATAATCGCGCACATAAATTCTACCGGATAATGAGCTTTCAGATAAGCTGTCTGGTAAGATATTAAGGAATAAGCCGCAGCGTGCGATTTGTTAAACCCGTAGGATGCAAATTTTTCCATTTGATCAAAAATCTGTGTGGCAATATTTTCATCAATTCCTTTTTTCTTTGCCCCTTCGGTAAACATTGCCCTTTGTTTCGGTATTTCATCACGTAGCTTTTTTCCCATAACTTTACGCAATTTATCGGCACCGCCCAAGGTATATCCGCCTAAAACCTGAGCAATTTTCATAACCTGCTCTTGATAAACCATAATTCCGTAAGTTTCATCTAAGATCGGTGCCAAATCAGGATGCAGGTAAGTTATTTCTTCTTCTCCGTGCTTACGTTTAATATAAGTCGGAATATTACTCATCGGTCCCGGACGATACAGTGACACGATAGCGATTAAATCTTCAAATCGATCGGGCTTTATTTGCTTATGAACTTCCTTCATCCCCGGAGATTCAAATTGGAATACCGCCGCCGTATCTCCTCTTTGCA